>JADLHG010000060.1 GCA_020848905.1 Deltaproteobacteria bacterium | reverse complement strand
TCCCACGCTCCCGCTCTTCCGGCGCCTTGTCGATCTGATCGAACGCCACGAACGAGGCCCACTTCTTCAGCGCCAGCGTCTTCGTGATGGCCGCCGTCAGCGTCGTCTTCCCGTGGTCGATGTGCCCAATCGTCCCCACGTTCACATGCGGCTTGTCTCGTACGAACTTTTCCTTCGCCATGGTTCGTCGCTCCTTAGTCGCGCCGCTTCGAGCGGTGGACGGCCATTCGTTCGCCGGCGATCCAGCCGGGCAATTCCGAGATAGGGCTGCGGGACGATTCTCTCAGGTACCGCCTTCCCATCGCTCCGGCCGGGGTCTACTCCAGGCCGCCGGGTGAGAGGGCGCTACGTTTCGGCGGGGTAGTCGTCGCCGGGTCGCTACGGTTCGGGAAACCTATCCCGCCTGCAGCGACCTCACTACCACCGATAATGAGCGAACGCCTTATTCGCCTCAGCCATCTTGTGCGTATCCTCGCGCTTCTTCACCGCGGTCCCGCGTCCAGCCGCTGCATCTATCAGCTCGCCTGCGAGCTTCTCGCGCATCGTCTTCTCGCTGCGGCCGCGGGAATACTCCACCAGCCATCGCATGGCAAGTGCGGCCGACCGGTCCGGGCGCACGTCCACGGGCACCTGATAGGTCGCACCGCCCACGCGACGGCTCCTAACCTCGAGACGCGGCTTCACGTTCGCCAGCGCCTTATCAAAGACCTTGATCGGATCATCCTTCAGGCGATGGGCGATGATCTCCAACGCGCCGTAGACGATCGACTCGGCCGTATTCTTCTTTCCGCGAAGCATCACGCCGTTGATGAACTTCGTGATCCGTCGCCGCGTCTCCATCGGGACATCGGAGTACTTCGGGTCCGGAATCGGCTTTCGCTTCGGAACTTCACCTTTGCGCGGCATGGGGCTGTCCTACTTCGGTCGCTTGGCGCCGTACTTGCTGCGCCCTTGACGCCTGCTGGTCACGCCAGCGGTGTCCGTGTTTCGCGCGCCGCGAACGATGTGATAGCGCACGCCGGGGAGATCCTTCACGCGGCCGCCGCGAAGCAGCACGACCGAATGCTCCTGGAGATTGTGCCCCTCCCCCGGAATGTAGGTCGTGACTTCCATCCCATTGCTGAGACGCACGCGCGCCACCTTGCGAAGGGCGGAATTCGGCTTCTTGGGCGTCGTCGTGTACACGCGCAGACAAACGCCCCGCTTCTGCGGGCAATTCTGCAGAGCAGGAGCCGTCGTCTTGGCCTTCTGCTTCGTGCGTCCCTGTCTAACTAGCTGATTGATGGTCGGCATCGCCGCTCTTTTCACTCCCGGCAGACCGTGCCGGAACCTTCTAACTGTCTATCTTCACGAATATTTTCGGGAAGACGACGGGGGTCTCCCCGAAGGATTGCCGTATTATATGGATGACTTCTTCCCTGTCAAGGACGAACTTGTTCCGGCCGGGGTTCGCGTAAGATATGGGACGGGCGCCGTTTTTTCAAGAACGAAGGCCTCGTGGACGCCGCCCCTCATCCCCGGAGCGACTTTCCATGCCCTGGACGCACGATCCCGAGCAGCACGGCAGGGGCGTTGCCTGGTCGCTCGAGCTCCAGCTCCACCACGCCCCCCTTCCGCAGATCGATCCGTAGGCGGCGCGTGCCGAGCAGGTGCGCGGCTATCGCCGTCAACAGCGGTTCGTGTCCGACGGCCACCACGCAGCTCGGCGCCCCACGCAGCAGCAGCGCCACTGCGTCCTCGACGGCCCCTTCCGGGGCCAGACGCGGCGCGGAAACCACCCCCGGCGAGCCTCGCAGCTCTTTCGCCAGAAGCTGCGCCGTCTGCATTGCCCGCTTCAGCGGGCTAGACACGACCATTCGCGGCCTGGCGCCGACGGCCGCCAGGAACTGCCCCGCGGCCCGCGCCTGCTTCCGCCCCTTTGCCACCAGGGCGCGGCCGGGGTCGTCCTCGCCGCTCGTCGGACGTGCGTCCGCCGCTCCGTGTCGAACGAGATAGATCCGCATTCTTCGTGCTCCCCTCCGTCGGCCGCACGCCGTGCGCCGCTCTTCCGCGCACCTCATCGGCGGCCGCGCGAACGCCCCCGAGCAGGGCTGCAAACGCCCTCTTGCCCGCGAACGGCGACAGAGCGCGCAGCACCTCGGCCGCAGCCTCGGCGGTATCAACGTTTCCCCAGGCGGACAACCGCCCTAGAACGTACCGGTACTCGGTCGGGAGGGAACCCGCCGCAGCGCCGCGCGCCAGCTCCGCGGCAAGAATACCCACGCTCACGCGATCCTGCAGGCCGCCGAGGAGGTCCTGCAACTCCTCGAGCCGACCCACCGCGGCTCTGCCAACACCTCCGCAGATGGGTTCCACGACCTCCGCGGTATAGCGGAGCTTCTTGCCGGCGATCCGCACCTCGTGCAACGCCCGCGCCGAAGGCGTTCGGCGTGCGGCCCGCACGGCACGCCGAAAGCGACGTGCGCGCCGCTCGAGTTCGCGCCGTGCTGCAACGACCGCGCTTTCCTCGCACGCGCGTGCGCCCACTCCTGCTAGCCGGCCCGCACTGGCGCGCGCCAGCAGCTTCTTCAGACGATCGTATCGGGCGCTCCGAAGTGCTCGCACGAGCCGCCGTTGCGCGCGCAGGCTCCGATGCGTGAGCGCCTCTCGCAAGTGGACCCAACCCGCGGCCGGCTCCTCCCCGAGCTCGCGCTGCCAGCTGAAGCTCTCGAGCCAGCAGACGTCCAGATCGCGCACGATCCCGAGTTCGCGCGTCAGCCACCGCAGCTCGCGCGCCAGGATCTTCGCCTCCGCCCCGAAGACCCCGTCGAAGGCCCCCACGACGGCGCGCAGTCTCCGGGTGGCGACGCGCGCCTTGTGAACGTGCTCAGGGTCGTAGCCCAGGACCGCTCCTCCCTCGTGACCCACGAGAGAAGCGGCCAGGTCATGAATCGCCCTCCTCGCGAAGTCGCCCGCGCGCACATCGGGCGCCACGCTCGCTGCCTGACGAAGCGCCTGACTCAACGACCCCGGCCGGAGGTGCGTCGCGACGAGGCTCCGGCTCGGCCGCAGCCCCACGCGTGCTCCTATGGCATCGAGTCGCTCGCTCCACGCGTCGCTCTCGCGCCAGGGGAAACCAACGCGGAGCTCCGCCAGCCGCGCCGCCCGGCGTGCCGGTGCCGCTCCCCCCGCGAGTCGGTCGAAAACGAAGCGTCCGGCGCATCCCGCCACGCCTACGCGTCCCGCCCAGCGTTCGACCGTCCCGCTCCACTCGGGTCTCAAGGAGCAAGTGGCGGTCCATCCCACCTCCGTCCGGAGCACCCGTCGCAAGCCACGCGCCGGGTCCGTCCCCTCGACGAGCTCCGCGCGCCACAGGGGCCACGCGACGGGGAGCCCCGGCAGTAGCGGCACGACCCCCACCTCCGCCCATCGCGTGCCGCCGCCCTCCACGGTACGCGCCGCGAGCCCCGCCCGCTCGAGAGACCCATCCGCGCTCCCCCAGTAGGTCACCTTCAAGACCAGCCGCGTCTCCGTCACCCACGACGCGCTCCCGCCCGCGGCACCCTCGAGCGCGGCGACGCTCAGCCGCGCGGGACCGACCCACCATCGTTGCCGCAGCCCCGACCTCATCCCTCGCCGCCTTCGCGCGCCGTACCGCGCCCCATCGGGACGAACCGCTGGAGCGGCTGGGCCTCCCTCGGCCCGAGCCAATCCTCCGTCAGCTCCATCGTCGCACGCTGGCTGTCCACCCGCTGCCGCCCGGCGCGCCACGGCCGGTAGACACCGTCGGCGCGCAGCTCGCGTGCCTTCGTGTTGTCCTGCAGACCGAGCTCCAGCACGGCCCTCAGGTATCTGCGATGCTCCGGTTCCTCGACGGGAAAAAGGATCTCGATCCGGTGGTCGAGGTTCCGAGGCATCCAGTCGGCCGAGGAGAGGTAGAGCTCGTCGTGTCCGCCGTTCGCAAACCAGAAGACGCGCGCGTGCTCGAGGAACCTTCCGACGATGCTGCGCACGCGCACGTTCTCCGATAGGCCCGGGACACCCGGGCGCAGGCAGCAGGTCCCGCGCACGATCAGGTCCACTCGCACTCCGGCCCGCGACGCCCCGTAGAGCGCATCGATCACCTCCGGGTCCACGAGCGCGTTCATCTTGGCGATGATCCTCCCGCGAGCACGCCGCCCCGAACGCTCGGCCTCGCGACCGATGAGGTAGAGCAGTCGCCTTCGCAGACCCGTGGGAGCCATTTCGATCTTGTTCCACGCCGGAGGCTGGGTCGCCCCGGTGATGACGTTGAAGAGCGCCGACACGTCCTCGCCGAGGAGTTCGTCACAAGCAAGCAGCCCAACGTCGGTGTAGGCGCGCGCAGTCGCGTCGTTGTAGTTTCCCGTCCCCAGGTGCAGGTAGCGCCGGATCCCTTCCGGCTCCCGACGCACCACCAGAAGGGCCTTGCAGTGCGTCTTGTAGCCGACCAGCCCGTACACCACGTGCGCGCCCGCATGCTCCAGACGCCGGGCCCACTCGAGGTTCCGCTCCTCGTCGAAGCGAGCCCGCAGCTCCACCACCACGCTGACCTGCTTCCCGCGCTCGGCGGCCAAGGTCAGCGCCCGCACCACCGGCGAGTCGCCGCTCGTCCGATAGAGCGTCTGCTTTATTGCCAGAACTCCAGGGTCGTTCGCCGCCTCGGCAACGAGCTCGGCCACCGGGTCGAAGGAGTGATAGGGGTGGTGGACCAGCACCGCTCCACGGCGTAGCCACTCGAAACAGCTCTTGGGCCGGCCACGGGCGGCAGGCAGCGGGACGAGCGGTGGGAACTTGAGGTCCGCACGACTCACCGCCGCGTAAATCTGTTGCACGTCGACCAGCTGCATCAACCCACGACGAGCGTAGCAGTGCGCCGGATCCACCTGCAGGTTGGCCTTGAGCACCCGAAGCACCTTGCGCGCGATACGCGACCCGTGCTCGAGCCGCACCGCCGCGCCGTGCCGCCGCCCGAGGAGCTTGCGCGCCACGGCCCTTCGCATGTCTTCCGTCGCATCCTCGTCGATGGCGATATCGGCGTCCCGCGTGACGCGAACGGCGCTTATCGCCTGGACCTCGTATCCGGCAAAAAGCGACGGGGCGTGCGCGACGAGCAACGACTCGAGCGGCACGAGCGCTACGGTCCCGTTTGCTCCGCGAACGGTCACGAAACGTGGCAACACGCGGGGCAGGGCGAGGAACGCGAGCCGACGACGCACGCCGCGGGGTTTGCGCCGCTCGGCGAGGCGAAGGACCAGCGTCAGAGTGCAGTTCTGCAGGGTGGGAAACGGATGTTTCGGCCCCACGATCGTGGGCGTGATGACCGGATAGACCAGCTCTTCGTAGTAGCGCCGCGCGAAGTCACGACCTTGCCCGTCGAGCTGCTCCACCGCCAGGACGGGAACCCCCTGGTCCGCGAGTTCGTGCAAGAGCCGCGCGAGAACGGCCTCCAGGCGCGGCAAGAGGGCCTGAACGCGCTCCGCGGCGCCAGCGAGCTGCTCTTCCGGACGCCGCTGGTCAGGCCCGCTCACCGCGATTCCCGCGTCGACCTGGCGGAACAATCCGGCCACTCGGATCATGTAAAATTCGTCGAGATTCCCGGCGAAGATACTGAGGAAGCGGAGGCGCTCGAGGAGCGGGTTCTGCTCGTCCTCGGCCTCCTCGAGCACGCGCTCGTTGAAGCAGAGCCAGCTCCACTCCCGGTTGAAGTACCTCTGCTGGGGGTCTGGTTTCCCTCGTGGCCTCATCGCGCCATCTCCCGTCTATCCCGGAAGGACCTCCGTCAGCACGGGCATGACACCGAATACCTCCTCGAAGAGGTCGGCCTGCAGGCGAAAGGCCCGCCCGAGTTCCAGGAAGCTCTCGCGATCCCCGCTCGAGGTCTCGGCGCAGACGTGCATGCTTTCGCTGTCCACCTCGACGCGGAGCTGGCCCACGCGCTGCTGGTGGTCAGCGTCGAGCGCCTCCGCCAGGCGCAGGATGGCTGTCAGCTTGAGAAGCTCCACCCGTTCGCTCTCGGAGGTCAGCTCCCCCACGGCGAAGTCCGAATACGACACGGGCCCCCGGTGATGCCGGGTCATCGTCGCCACGGCCCATCGGTCGGCGCGCGTGAGGCCCATGATCTCGCTCGCCCGGACCAGGTAGGCCGAGTGGACCTCGTGATCGGAACTCCGGACGAAGACCCCGATGTCGTGCACGATGGCCGCCACGCCCAGAAGGCGCCGGCTGGGCTCGGACAGACCACCGCTGCCGCGGAGAGCGTCGAAAAGGTGCAGCGCCAGCGACCGCACCTGTGCCGCGTGCGCCTCGTCGGCGTGGAAACGCCGCGCGAGAGCCCACGCCCCCTCCTCTCCCTGCGCGGCCAGGTCGTGCGCGACGAGTTCGGGCGCCGTGTGCCGCCTCTCCGCCTCGAAGAGCAGTCCATCGACGAGCGTCGCCCGGCAGAGGGTCAGAGAGGTGGCCTCGGCCAGGCGCCAGAAAGCCATGACCTCCTCGAGCGCCATGCGTCCCACCTCCGCCGTCACGGCGTCGAGACCGGTTCGCGCGGCCAACTCGTCGGCGCTTCGATCCTCCGTCAGCGCGGCCAGCCGGTTGACCTGCTTTCGATCCAGATGCAGGCCCACCTCGTCGCTCCTACCTCTCGTCAGCTTCTCGGCGAGCTCGAGCAACTCCCGGTTCAGCCCAACGACCGTACGCACCCGAGAGAGGTCGGTCAGCCGCCCGAGGCCATGCGCCGCCTTGGCCAGAAAGCATCGTGCGGTGGCAACGGAGCTGCGCTCGTTCGGCATTCGCCCGTGGAGACTCAGCGTCCCGAAGCGCTGCGACTCGGCAAGGACGAGCTCCCCTGCCGCCTGCACGATGATCTGCGTACCGCCTCCGCCCAGCGCCAGGATCAGGTTCCGCCCCTGTTGGTAGTGCGGCGCGAGGAGGCGTCCGAGCAGTTGGTGCAGGAGCCGCGCCTCCTCGACCGCCTCGATCACCTCGATCCGCAGGCCCGTCCGCTGCGCCACCCGGTCGAGGAAGACGTCTCGATTCCGCGCTTCCCGAATGGCCGTGGTGGCGACCGCGCGACACGAGCCAAGGGAGAGGCCGTAGCCCTGGAGGACGGCGGCGAAGTCGTGAAGGATGCTTACCACAGCCTCCGTCGTGGTGGTCCGGATGCGACCTCCGCCCGCGGCGTCCACTCCGAGCGCCACCGGCGCGCTCAACGTCTCCAGCCGTCGCAGCGGACGTCCCGGGTGCGCCTCCGCCACCGCCAGTCGCACGGCGCGAGAACCCGCGTCGATCACCGCGAGCAACGGCGCGCCCCGGTGAGCGAGCGCAGGGGACACTGCGGAAGGTGCGTCTCTCGGCCCCAGGCGGGTCTGACCCGAGCGTCGGCGTGGAGGCCCCTCCCTCGACTTTCGAACGGTCATCGCCCGGCGGGTATATCACAGGTCCGCGACTCGCGGACGGCCACCGGGCGCTGCCGGCGCCCGCCGCGGCTACACGCGAACGTTGTCGATCAGGCGCGTGGCACCGAGGAAGGCCGCGACGAGGAGGACGGCCTTCCCCTCTGCCACGACGTCCGCCGGCTCGAGGCTCTCGGGGTCCCGCGCCTCCAGGTAGTCCAGCCGGACGAGGGGCTCGGCCGCCAGGATCCCTCGCGCGAGCTCCAGCGCCTCCGACGCCGTCATCCCGCGCCCGCGCGCTCGCTCCCGCGTGGTGAAGAGGGCGCGCGATAGCGCCGTCGCGGCTCGACGCTCCTCCGGCTTGAGATAGACGTTTCGCGAGCTCAGGGCGAGGCCATCCGGCTCGCGCACGATCGGCCCACCTATCACCTCGGCCGGGAGATGCAGGTCTCTCACCATGCGGCGCAGCACCTGCAGCTGTTGGTAGTCCTTCTCGCCGAGCACCATGGCGCACGGCCCCACCATATTCAGGAGCTGCGTCACGACGGTGCAGACCCCACGGAAGTGCCCGGGGCGTCGTGCGCCGCAAAGGGGTTCGGCGAGGGCGCCGACGGAAACGAAGGTCTGGTGGCCCTCCGGATAGACCGCTGCCACGTCGGGGACGAAGAAGAGGTCGACGCCGGCGGCAGAGCACTTGTCGGCATCGCCACTGAGGTCCCTCGGATACCGGGCCAGGTCCTCCGACGGGCCGAACTGGGTCGGGTTGACGAACACCGAGACCACCACGGCGTCCGCCCGCTCGCGCGCCAGCCGCACGAGGGACAGGTGACCCTCGTGCAGATACCCCATGGTCGGCACGAAACCGATCCGCTGCCCGCGACGTCGCAGGTCATCACAAGACCGGCGAAGCTCGGCGGGGTCCGAGAGCTGTTGCATGGGCTACCTGCGCGTGACGCCGGGGTAGAGCGGGATCGTTTCGGCCAGCTCTTGCCGGGCCGGCTCCGCAGCTACGCTCTGAGCCGTCGCCGGCCGCGCAGCCTGTCCACCGCGCTCGGCGCGCAGGCGGCTGAAGCTATGTTCTGCCGTCGGGAAGGCGCCCTGCTGCACCTCCGTCACGTACGTCGCGACGGCCGTCTTGACGCGATCGCTGAGGCGCTCGTAGCGTTTGACGAAGCGAGGGGCGAAGGTGTCGTTCAGGCCGAGGAGGTCATAGGAGACGAGCACCTGTCCGTCGCAGTGCGGGCCCGCCCCGATCCCGATGGTCGGGATCTGAAGCGTCTCGGTGATCTGCTTGGCGAGCTCGGCGGGGATCCCCTCCAGCACGAGCGCGTACGCACCGGCATCCTCGAGCGCCAGCGCGTCCTGCAGCAACTGGCGCCCCTCCTCGATCCCGCGCCCCTGGACCTTGAAGCCCCCCATGGCGTGCACAGACTGCGGCGTGAGTCCGATGTGGCCCATGACCGGGATCCCCACGTCGCTCAGGCGCGCCACGAGATCCGCGTGTCGCCGCCCGCCTTCGATCTTCACCGATTCAGCGCCCCCCTCCTTGACGAGCCGACCGGCGTTGCGGAGCCCCTCCTCTAGCGACGTCTGGTAGGACATGAAGGGCATGTCCGCCACCACGTGAGCACGCCGCACTCCGCGTGTCACGGCGCGCGTGTGGTAGAGCACCTCGTCCACGGTCACGCCCAGGGTGTTTTCCTCCCCCTTGATGACCATGCCGAGGGAGTCGCCTACCAGGAGCACGTCCGCCCCGCCATCGTCGAGCAGGCGAGCGAACGTCGCGTCGTACGCGGTGAGCATGCAGATGCGCTGCGCCTTGCGCTTCATCTGCTGAAGCAATGGCACGGTGATCTTGTCGCGCTGTGCGTCGGCCACGGCAGAAGCCTCCTCGTCAGGGAGGGGTCTGGCGCCCCTCGCCGTCGATGATCCCCCGGACCGCCTCGGGGGGTCTCACGAGGACCCCGGCTGGACCGGACCCCTAGCCAAAGGAGTCCGTCCCGCTTCGCCGCATCGGTCCGTCTCGGTCAGGCCGCGCCCGATCCGAGCGGTTTGTAATACCTGACTCCGCTCCGATGCTCCCGGATGACCGCCAACAGGTCCGCGCGATCCGCGTCCCTGTGAATGAAGTCGATCTCCGAGGTATCCACCACCAAGAGCGGGCTGTCCGCGTAACCGGCGAAGTACTCACCGTACCGCCGACAGATTTCCTCCAAATATGACCTGTCCAGGGAGCGTTCGTAGGGGCGCCCTCGACGGTCTATACGATCTAATAGCACACCCATCTCCGCCATCAACAGGACGACCAGATCCGGCTGCGGGGCCCGCGGGTGCAGCACGGCCCAGAGCCGGTCGTAGAGCGCGAACTCCTCGGTCGAGAGGTTGATCGCCGCGAAAATACGATCCTTTGCCAGGATATAGTCGCTGACGACCCCTCCCTGCGCGAAGAGGTCCCCCTGCAGGACGCGCTGCTGCTGGTGATAGCGGGAGAGCAGGAAGGAGAGCTGCGTCTGCATCGCGTAGCGCGCGCGGTCCCCGTAAAAGAGCGGCAGGAAAGGGTTCTCCTCCACCTCTTCCAGCAAGATGCGCGCCCCCAGGTCGGCCGCGACGAGCGGGGCCAGGGACGACTTCCCCACCCCGATGGGACCCTCGATGGCAACGTACGGAGCCTTGGGGCCAGAACGCATGGCGGCGCAGTGTATAGCGCAGTCGCCCTCTCGCGCGAAGCGTCATTTTCGGCCAGCGTCCCCCGGCGAGCGGACCATGGACGACGCAGCCCACCCTCCGCCACACGCTCGGCGGGAGGGGCCCCTGGCGCTGGGCCGCGGTTTGTGAGAATGCTGTAGCGACCCGAGCCGCCACGTCGCGCGGCCACGTGAGGATGCGCTCGCATGGCGCTGAGTCCTGGAGAAGCGCTGTCCCCCGGCGTAACCGTGGGAGACCTCCGTATCGGGGCCTGTCTCGCCATCGGCCCCTCCGGCGCGGTTCACGAGTGCGAGAACCGCCTGGCGGGCAAGCGGTGCGCGATACGCCTCTTCTCCGCGGACCTCGCGCTGGACCCCGTCCACTGGGGGCGCTACACGAACGACGCGCTGCGCGTCGGACAGCTGTCGCTTCCCTCCATCGCCACCATCTTCACCACCGGCGAGGCGGCCGACGGGCAGAAATACGTGGTCGAGGAACTCGTCGGCGGCACCTGCCTGCGCGAGGTCTTGACCAAGCACGCGCCGCTCTCGCGCCGTGTGGTGGTGCCGCTCATGCGCGAGCTCTGCGGCGCCCTGGCCATGCTACACCAACGCGGTCACGCTCACCGATGGCTCCACGCGGGCAACGTTCGCGTCTTCCTGCAGAGCGATCGCCCGCCGGCCGTCAAGCTCCTCGACTTCGGCCAGTGGCACCTACAGCCGCCGCTCGCGGAGCTCGGACGACGACCCGCGGCCGCAGCGGCGTGCGTCGCCCCCGAGACGTTGCGCGGCGGCCATCCGGGGGCGGAGGCAGACGTCTACGCTCTCGGTGTGCTGCTCTACCAGATGACCACGGGTCGCCTGCCCTTTCTTGGCGAGACCTTCGCCCTCACACTGGAGAAGGCGGGCAACGATCAGCTCGTCCCACCGGCGCACTGGGCGCAGATGCCGCCGGAGCTCGACCAAGCCATCGTACGCGCGCTGGAACGAGACCCTCGCAGGCGAACGCGCTCCGTCGAAGCGCTCCTCGGTGAGCTGGACCCGGCCTGGATCACCGCACAACACGCTGCGCCCGTCCAGGCCACCTCCGGTCCGCTGCGCGACGTCGTGTCGCGCGAGCTGACCCTGCCCACCGTGGAGGCCCTCCACCCGTGGGGTCTCGGCGAACGCGTGAGCCGCGAGGACGACGTGGACGCCGCACCCGCCGAGGCGCCGCGCAAGGGACGGCGCGGACGTCGCGCCTCCCCAGCGCCCCGCATCGAGGGCCTCGCTTCCCGACGCGCAAAGTGGCTCTATCTCGGGCTCGGCATTGCCCTCGTGCTCTTCGCGGGGGCGCTGCTGTTGCTCTTCTCCGAGGACGGAGGAGACCCGACCGACGATACGAAACGACCGGGCAAGTCTGTCCCCCGCCCCCCCCGCAGGTCGCCCCCCGGGCCCGGCGAAGGAAGGCCCCCGTCGGGAGGACGCACGCCGCGCCCGGGTCCCGCGCTCGCCGGCACCTCGACGCCTGCCGCGCCGTCGCCCCCCACTCCAAGCGAAACGGCCGACGCCGCCGCTCCCGGCGGCAGCGTGGCGCGCGATCCGGCAGTGCGTCCCCTGTCGCGCGCGCACATGGCTCGCGGCTCCGAACTGCGCCGCTACCAGCCCCCGACCTTCGGCTCGCTGCGCGTCACCGGCGTACTGCCTCGCGCCCAGATCTTCCTCGACGGACAGCTCGTGGGACGGGGTCCTCAGCTGACGCTCCCGCGGGTGGCCTCCGGACGGCATCGCCTCCATCTGGTCGTGGATGGCGTCGCCCAGCCGGCACGCGAGGTCCAGCTTGCCGCCAACGCCGAAGTGGCGGTCTCTTTCTGATGCGGCTGGCTCAGGTCATGGGGCAGGTGTGGGGCGCTCGACAGGCGCCCGGACTCGACGGCGTACGGCTGCTCGTGGTGCGCCCGGCAGATGCGGGAGCTCCACCCCGACCGCAGGCACAATCCGCACTTCCCTCCCCGCCAGAGGCCGCGGCGCTCCCGTGCTTCATCGCCGCAGATGCCCTTGGTGCAGGCCCGGGGGAGTGGGTTCTCGTCGCCCACGGCAGCCGCTGCCGAGACCTGACGCTCGGTCCTCTGGCTCCGACGAAGGACGTGGTGGTCGCCATCGTGGACGCTGCCGACTGGCACCTCGGACCGGAAGGCGAGCAGTGATCCTGGGACAGGTCATCGGGACGCTCTGGAGTACCCGCAAACACGCCGCGCTCGAGCGTCGCAAGCTCGTGCTCGTTCGCCCCTACGCCTACTACCTGCCAGCCCACGACACCGAGCTCGTCGTGGCCGTGGACGAACTCGACGCCGGCCCAGGCGATGACGTGCTCCTTTGCCTCGGCTCGCCGGCACGCTGGGCGCTCGGCGGCCGCAACCTCCCGGTGGATGCAACCGTCATGGGTATCGTGGATCGCTGTCAGCTCGAACGCGCCGCGTTCACGCCGGAGGCGCGGCGCCCACTGGCCTTCCTCGGCGGGCGAACGCCACGGCGCACGGAGTGGCTATGATTCGCGGACGCGTCATCGGCGAGGTATGGGCCACTCGGCGCACGAAGGGGCTCGACGGGCGGAAGCTGCTCCTCGTGGCTGCCGAGCACGCAGACCAGCTCGTGGTGGCGATGGACCAGCTCGACGCCGGTGCCGGCGACCGGGTACTCGTGACGTGGGGGAGCGGGGCCCGGCTGGCCATTGGACCGCACGAGTCTGGCCGGCGGCTACTATGCGACGCAGCGATTGCGCAGGTCGTCGATGGCGCGAGCGACCGCGAGGAGGAGCGTTAGCCATGTTCGTCGGCCGCGTCGTCGGTACCGTGTGGGCCACTGTGAAGTGGCCCGAGCTCGAGGGGCTGAAGTTCCTCACGGTCCGTCCCCACCACGTCTCGGATCTCGTGGCGGGAGACGGCGACCGACTGCCGGCCTGCCACGACCTCGTCGTGTGCGCGGACGTCCTCGGCGCGGGGGTCGGTGAGGACGTCGTCGTCGCCTACGGGCACGCCGGCCGCGTCGCCCTCCACGAGGTGCTCGGCCAGGACGACCTCACGGCCTATCCGATCGACGCCGCGGTAGTCGCGATCGTGGACCGGATGGAGGTGCAAAGGAGCGATCCCTGACCTCCCCGGTCAGTTGGGCTTGAACTCGAGGGGGTAGCTGACGCTGACCGGTCGCTTCGACGCAGGCTCGGTGAATTGAAGCCCGCGAATGACGTCCACGACGCACCGCTGCAGGGTGGCCCGGCTGATCGTGCTCTGCACCACCTTGACGGCCGTCGCCTTCCCCTTCAATGACACCACGAACGACACGCGCAGGCGCCCCATCACATCCGGCTTCTGCGCCAGCTCCTTCTGATAGCAGCGCTGCAGCTGATAGATGGAGCTCCGCACGCGATGCCGGATCCCGATGCGGTCCTGGGCGATGACGTCCACGTCCGTAGCTCCCGCCGCGGGAGCGGGCGCCAGCCGCTTGGCGGCCGGCACGCGTGGGGCGCTCGGCGCCGCCCCCAGGACGGCCAGGTGCGCGCGCGCACGATAGGCCCACATGCTACGCGGGAGCTCGCTCAAGAACGCTTCGAAGGCCTGCTTCGCTTCCTTGTTGCGCCCTCGAGCTAGGTGGCCGAGGGCGTGGTAGTAGTGGAGGTCCCCGGCGGGCACAAAGAAGACGTCCTCGCTGGAAAGCCTACGCATCTCCGCGTCGCCGGCCATGGCCCGCGTCAGCGCCACCGTCGCCCTGGACACCTGCTCGTCCCGGTCGAGCGCCACCGCCAGCCCCCACCATGCCAGGCTATTGCTCCCATCTAGGTCCACCGCCGTCCGATAGCGCTGGATCGATTCGTCGAGCTGACCGAGCGCCATGAGCGACTCGGCCGCGTTGGCCTGAAGCGTTGCGCGAATGCTACGCGCCTGGGGCGCGCCACCCGCCTCCACGATGGCGATACGGTCCGCGCGGTCGTACTCCTGCACCGCCTTCTCGAACTCTCCCAGCTTGGAGTAGCCGATCCCGAGCTTGAAGGCGATCGAGTACTCCTCTCCTTTTCCCCCGCCAAGCCGACGCACGGCCAGCAGCGACGCCACGGCCTCCTTCGTCAGGCCGAGGTCGTACTGCACCTTCCCGGCGAGCGCATGCGCTTCGGCGTACGTCGGGTCGACGCGCAGCGCGCGGAGGAAGTAGCTCAGGGCCTCCTCGAGCCCCCGCCGACGGCCCTCCTTCGTCCGAGCTTGCGCCGCGGCCGTGGCCAGCTTCTGCCCGCGCTCGAGGTCGGCCAGGAGCTTCTTCAGCCCTGGACGAGCGATCTCGCTCCAGAAATCCGGCGACTTGTCGGAGCCGCTGCCCGCGGTGGCGACGCCGCAGAGCGCGACTGCCACG
This sequence comes from Deltaproteobacteria bacterium, assembly GCA_020848905.1. Lineage (NCBI taxonomy): Bacteria > Pseudomonadati > Myxococcota > Myxococcia > Deltaproteobacteria bacterium. The sequence continues at coordinate 37,360 of JADLHG010000060.1, read as the reverse complement.
GCACCGGCGAGCAACGCCGTTCTCGTCGAGCGCGAAGCCATCTCCCAACAGTTTACGCGGTCGGATGGGGGGAATCTACCGGCGGGCCGCATGCGCGCCGCGGCGGCCCGCGTGAGGAGGAGAAGCGCCGGGCGGCTAGCGAGCCACCGGGAGAATTGCTCCCTAACCACCCGGCGCTTTGACCATCACCAGTGGTCGCTCAACGGTAATGCAACCGCCAGACCAGCGGCGCCCCCGCTCCAGCCTCCCGTTCTCGCGGAGTTACGATGGTGGCCTGCGACCGACTGGGGAACGTTCCCCCAGGGGCGGTGTCGAGCGGCCCTACCTCGCTGCCGTACGGCTCAGGCGAGCCAGTCCTTCTCAGCGAACTTCCGGGGCAGGTATTCCTCGGAGATGAAGCTGATCCCCTTGGCGGACAAGGCCTCGAGCTCGAGCTTCACGCCGGCCTGCAGCATCGTACGAAGCTCTCTCTGCCACCCCCGGTGGGCGAACCACGGGTAGGCCAACATCTGCTTGGCGCGGCGCTCGTCCTGGTCATCCAGCTTGATCGTGACGTTGTCCGGCAAGGCGAACTTCTCCCGGTCGAAGGACGAGAGCCCGACGAAGCGGGCCGCTGGCACCGCCATCCGAACGCTCTCGTAGGCCAGGTTGATGCTCCCTTGCTTGACCACGGAGTAGATGTAGAAGCCCCAGGGGTCGTTATCCACCAGCACGTAGATGGGAAGCTTCAGCTCGTGGTGCAGGCGGTAGAGCAACCGGCGCACGCCCCGCGAAGCCATCCCCTGCCCGTGTAGGAGCACACACCCGCGACTCGACCAGAACTTGTCCTCGTTCAGGCGCCGCCATACGGCATCCTTCTCCACGAGGAGCACGAACTTCGCCTCCGACTTCTTGAACTGGATGACGTTCTCCTCGACGATGCTCGGCACCGACCACCCGCCCGAGCCCAGGCGGCGCAAATCGATCTCGTCGCCCGAATCCACGATCGTCAAAGGCCCCACCATGGCGCCGCGATTCGAGGCGAAGAGATGCAGCTCCTCCCGCAACGAATCGATCGTGACCTCTAGGTCCTCGATAATCGGGTCGCTCTCCTCCTGCTCCTCGAAGGTGTTCTGCCGCGTGCCTCCGATGGTGTGCTTCGTCATGTAGTAGAGGTCGCGGATGCTCGTCGTCTTTCCCGAATCGAGCAAGACCTTGCACGCTTCCGCGACGAGAAACGTCTGCATGAACTTGCGAGCGTGCGCGACGTTGAAGAGCTGCCGGGCTTGCCTCTGGTCCCCCAGCTCGATAATCGACTTCTTCTCGTCGAAGGTAACGTTGCTCAGACTGCGGCTCGGGATGTCGAGCACCGGGTCCTTGTCGGCGTGGACGTCACGCACGACCCCCTCGGCCAACCCGACCAGCTTGCGAAGCGTCTTCTTGTCCCTGTTGTCCATGGCGACTATCGCTTCTTGCCGCGGCTAGCGGCGCGCTTGGCCACGACGGGTGGTGGGGCCTCCGGAGCTTTCTTCCCCTTGCCGGCGCTCTTCTTGCCGCCCTTCTTGGAGCGGGGCGCGTCGGCTGCGAGACCGGCCTCCATCGGCGGCTCCTCCGTTCCGTCGAGTCCCGGCCCAACGGCCTCGGTCCCGGCGTCCCCCCCCGCCCCGATGCCCGCGAGTTCGGCTACCTCGTCTCCACCCGCGTGTCGATGCGTCATCTCGACGAGGCGCTGCCGCAGGCGCTGCTCGTCCTTCCCCGTGAGCTTCGCCAGCGCATGCGCGAGCTCGCCCGCGTACATCTCGAAGATGCTCCGCCGGCGCGCCTCGAGCCGCAGGTGCTCTTTCTGCCGCAGATAAGAGGCCAGCCGTCGCCCCAGGTCCCTGAGCGCCAGGGCCATCTCCTTCATGATCTCTGGATAGTGGGCGATGGCCTCCTTGCTCTCGGAGGTGAAGGGGACCCACACCGACGCCATGTGGACGAGCAGCACCATCGGGCCGATAGGCAAGCTCCCACGTGGCTGGGCCAGCCCGTACTGCTTCCAGTTCGTCTCTACGACCGTGCGCAAGATTGCACACGCCGACTGCTGGTACTGCAGCGGGACGCGATTGGCGAAGCGGATGAGCGTAATCGGGCCCTCCCCGCGGTCCTCCGCCTTCACCCCGAGGGGCGCGGCTCCCTCCTCGCCGATCTCCGTACGAAGGTCTCCGCCGTAGGCGAGGCCCGCCTCGACGCGGAACGGGTAGCCCCGATAGACCGCCGGAGGCCGCGTGACGGAAACGTAGAGGTCGGCCTTGATCTCGCGCTCCAGCCCGCGACGGATCAGGTCCTCCCCGATCGGCACGATGCACGCCGTGGAGGGGGCCATGATCTTCACCTTCGGCACGGCGCGGAAGAGGCGCTCCATCTCGGCCGGGGTGAGGTTCGCGGGCTTGGCCTTGGGGCTCACCCCCGCCACGGCGCAAATCTCCTCGGCCACCTTGGCCGTGACGCGGCTGAAATCGGCCTGTAGCGCGTCGGAGAGGTTGCGCGAGCGGGACTCCTTGAGCAGCTTGATGAGCATGCCCAGCTCGACCCCATACGGGTGGGGCTTGATCTCTGCCGGCTCGGGAGGCAGTTCGTGCGCCGCGCGTGCGAGGTGCAGCGGCGCGCGCCCCTTCGGCGGGGCGTAGTGCACCTCCGCGTGCGGGTTCGCAATGGCGACCTGCTCCAGGTACTCGTCCACCGAGCGGCGGCCCGCCTTGTAGCTGCCGTGGAGCTCGATCTCGACGCGCGTGCCGTGCTCGACGGACCACTCGACGTCTCGCTCCGCAAGGATCTCGGGCGCGTTCCGTCGCGTATCGAGGACGATCTCGTACTGGTGCGCAGGCTTGCCGGGCGCGGTACGCGAGGTGATGACCACGGGCTTGCCGGTCGTCAGCTGCCCGTACATCCCCGCGGCGCTGATACCGATCCCCTGTTGCCCCCGGCTCTGTTTCAGTCGATGGAACTTCGAGCCGTAGAGCAACTTGCCGAAGATCTTGGGCACCTGCTGCTTGATGATCCCCGGGCCGTTGTCCTCCACGATCACGCGGTGGCGATCCTCCCCCACCTCCTGCAAGGCGACGTGGACCACCGGAAGGATCCCCGCCTCCTCGCAGGCGTCGAGGGAGTTATCCACCGCCTCCTTGACCGTCGTGAGCAGGGCCTTGGCGGGATTGTCGAAGCCCAGCAGGTGCCGGTTCTTCGTGAAGAACTCGCTGACCGAGATCTCCCGCTGCTTCTCGGCGAGCACCTCCGCCGTGCGACGCGTCGCCCGCGGCTTGGCTCTGGGCGCCCCGCCCTCCGCAACCTCGACCGGGGCCTCGGATCGTACCGGCTCAGGTTTCGCAGCCTCGGCCTTCGCCGGCTTGAGCGCCGCGCCCGTGACCGTCGCCGCCGGCGCCCGCACCTTTCGCGGGGGCGCTCCCTTCTCGCGGGCCACCGCCTCGCCCGCCTTAGGTCTCTTGGCCGTCGCGGGCGGTTCCCCTTTTAGAGCGGCTTTCCCCGGCCGAGACGCGCGCCCGCGCTCGGCTACCTCTCGCCGAGCGGGAGCGTCGAGCAGGCTCAGCTGGCCAGCGGACCTCTGCTTACCCACGGGTGCTATCTCCTCGATCTCACGGAGCGAGACCGGCGAACGTTGTCGACGGGAATCATGACTGGGCGGCACGAGACACTAGCGGCGGCGATCTGGGCTGTCAAGCGAGCCCGGGGTCTCGCGCACGCGTCGCACGCCACCCGCGACGCGCGCCACGAAAGCCTACTCCGCACACACCTGACACCCGTTGCGCAGCGGCATGCACGGGCGGCCGTTGCAGCCGTACTTGCAGAGGCGCATGCACTTGATCGCGCCGGAAGCCTTCACGCACAGGCTCCCGCCAGCGCACACGCTGTTCGCTTGCCCGCACGGCTCGCCCCATCTGGAGGTCGCGCGGTAGCACGCGTCTGCGAACGACGACGCCGGTTGACACGCCTCGTCGTCCTCGCAGGGCGCGACCTTCTCGTTGCACTTCGCGTTGGGCGTGGAACAGGTCTGGTGGCAGATACCGGCCAGACAGAGCAGGTTGGGGCCGCACTTCCCGAGGGGACAAGGGTCATGCGGCCGGGTGGGCAGGTCCACGTAGGACCCGCCGCTGTCCACCGGAGGCGGCGTCCCCGCCTCGTTCGGCGGAGGAATGGGCGGCTCCCCGTCGCGGCGCACCGGCGGGCGACCATCGCCGGTCCCGGGGTCGACCACCCCCCCCTTGCACGCCACCAAGCTCGGCAGGCCGAGCAGCACGGCGAGGGCAACGATCGAGAGGACCCGCATCTCGATGGATCTTAGCCGCTGCGCGCTGCGCGGAGCAAGGCAGCGTCGCGATACCTCCTCGGCAAATCTGCCCCGCGGCAGATTGACACCTCAACTCCTCTGCTATAACCCTTTGGGCCGCAAACGATTTCACCGGCGGAGGACCGCGTGACTACCGAACCGGTCGACCTGAAGACCACGATCAAGCTCCCGCAGACCGAGTTCCCGATGCGCGGGAACATGGCGCAGCGGGAACCTGAGCTTCTCCAGCGCTGGGAGGCCGAGCAGCTGCAGACCCAGATCGAAAAGGCCGGCGAGAAGCGCCCCCTTTTCGTCCTGCACGACGGGCCGCCCTACGCGAACGGCCACATCCATACGGGCCACATCCTGAACAAGGTCCTCAAGGACATCGTCGTCAAGTACCGCACGATGACCGGTCACCGCGCCGTGTACGTCCCGGGCTGGGACTGTCACGGGCTTCCGATCGAGCTCCAGGTAGACCGCGACCTGGGACCCAAGAAGGCGGAACTCTCGGTGCAAGAGATCCGGCGCGCGTGCCGCGAGTACGCCCTCCGGTTCGTCGACATCCAGCGAGAGGAGTTCAAGCGCCTCGGCGTCTTTGGCCGGTGGGATCGGCCCTACCTCACCTTGAGCCCGCACTACGAGGCCTCGATCGTGCGCGAGCTGTCCCGCCTCGCCGAAGGAGGCTTCCTCTACAAAGGGAAGAAGCCCGTCCACTGGTGCGCCTCCTGCCGCACCGCGCTGGCGGAAGCCGAGGTGGAATACAAGGACCGCACCTCCCCCTCCGTCTTCGTCGCATTCGACTACGAGGGAGATCCCGAGCGGCTGCTCCCGTCGCTGGCGGGGCGAAAAGTGGCGTTCCTCATCTGGACCACGACGCCATGGACGCTGCCGGCCAATCTGGCCATTGCGCTGCACCCCGACCTCGCCTACGTCGCCGTGGAGGCAGGCGACCGGGTGCTCGTCGTCGCGCGTGAACTGGCGGAGAGCGTGCGCGCGCTGTGCGGTCTCACGGCGTGGAACGTGCTCGGAGAGATCGACACACGCGCCGCCGTGGGCACCACCTGCCGGCATCCTTTCATCGACCGAAAGTCGCTGCTCCTCTTCGCCGACTACGTCACGCTCGACGCCGGCAGCGGGTGCGTGCACACGGCGCCTGGACACGGCCAGGAGGACTACCAGACCGGCGTGGCCCACGGCCTCGAGATCTACGCTCCGGTCGACGAGGGCGGCCGCTTCACCGCGGACGTGGCGGGCTTCGCCGGGCAGCAGGTCTTCGACGCCAACAAGGGGATCGTGGCTCTGCTCCACCGTCTCGGAGCGCTGCTCAACCCACCGGAGGCATCGATCCAGCACAGCTATCCACACTGCTGGCGCTGCAAGCACCCGGTCATCTTCCGCGCCACCCCGCAGTGGTTCGTTCAGCTCGAGCACGCCGGCCTCAGGCAGCGTGCCCTCGCGGCCGTCGACGCGACCACCTGGGTCCCGCCGTGGGGCCACGACCGCATCTACGGCATGATCGAACACCGCCCCGACTGGTGCCTCTCGCGACAGCGACTGTGGGGCGTGCCCATTCCGGCGCTGACCTGCGAGGACTGCGGGGAGGTGCTGGCCAGCGCCGCCTTCATGCAGCACGTCGCCGAGCTCTTCGCCAGGCACGGCGCAGACCACTGGTTCACGAGCGACCCCGAGGCGCTGCTCCCCCCGTCGCTCGCGTGCTCCAAGTGCCAGGGCCGGCGCTTCCGCAAGGAAGAGGACATCGTGGACGTGTGGTTCGAGTCCGGCGTCAGCTGGGCGGCCGTGTGCGAGCCCCACGAGGAGCTCTGGCCCATCGACCTCTACCTGGAGGGGAGCGACCAGCATCGCGGGTGGTTTCATTCCTCCTTGCTCACGGCGGTTGCCAACCGAGGGAAGGCCCCCTATCGCACGGTGCTGACCCATGGCTTCGTGGTGAACGAACACGGCCAGCCCTACTCGAAGAGCCTGAAGAACTACATCCCCCCCGAGACCGTCATCCGGAGCCGCGGGGCGGAGCTGCTTCGGCTGTGGACGGCGTACGTCGACTACCGCAACGACATGCCCTTCTCGGAGACGATCCTCACCCAGCTCGGCGAGTCCTACCGGAAGATCCGAAACACGGCGCGCTTCCTCCTCGGAAATCTCGCCGATTTTCCCGTCGAGCGATGGAAGGACGTCGAGGGCTTCAGCCAGCTCGACCGCTGGGCGATGAGCAGCCTTTCCCGGCTCATACGCCGCTGCCGCGAGGCGTACGAGACCTACGAGTTCCACGTCGTCTATCGTCAGCTCATTGAGTTCTGCGCGACCGACCTGAGCGCGTTCTACCTCGACGTGGTCAAGGACCGGCTCTACTGCGAGGGCCCGGCGGCGCGGAGCCCCACGCAGGCGGTCCTCTACAGCATTGCGAGGGCGCTCGCCACCCTCATGGCCCCAGTTCTTCCCTTCACCGCGGAGGACATCTGGGCTCACCTGCCGCGGCTGCCGGATGACCCGACGAGCGTCCACCTGGCGCAGATCCCCGCCCCGGGAGACGAGGACGCCGCGCTACTCGAGTACGTCGACGCGCTGGGACCCATCCGCACCGTGGTCCTGAAGGAACTGGAAGCGTTCCGCGCGCAGAAGCACCACTCGCTGGACGCCCTCGTTCGATTGCGGCTGACGGAGCAGGACCGGCGCCTCATCGACCGCTACGCCGAGTCGCTCGCCGACCTGTTCATCGTCTCCGAGGTGGTGGTCGAGACCCAGGGCTCCGCGACGGGAGCCGTCGTCGAGGAAGCCTCCGGCGTCAAGTGCCCGCGTTGCTGGAAGCGCAGTCCAGGGATCGGAACGGGCCCGCACCCGGACCTCTGCCCCCGCTGCGCAGGCGTCATTTCGGCGACAGGATGGTCCGTATGAAACGGCGTTTTCTCCTGATTGGGATCCTCTTCGCGGTCAGCCTGGCCCTCGACCAGGGCACCAAGCAACTAGCGCGTGCCCGCCTTCGCGCGCAGCCGGCCGTGCAGGTCATCGAGGGCTACCTCGACCTCGAGTACCACGAGAATCCGGGGATGGCCTTCGGCCTGGCCCGCCAGATCCCGGGAGCACGCTATCTGCTGATCGGCGTCGGTCTCGCGGCGCTCTTCTTCGTCTGGCGCCTGGTGCGCAGCGTGGAGCGACACCAGCGCGCTGCTGACGTGGCCTTCGCGCTCGTGGCCAGTGGAGCCATCGGCAACATGGTGGACCGCATCTACATCGGGCGGGTCGTGGACTTCGTCGTCATGCACTGGCAACGGAAGGCCGTGTGGCCCGCCTACAACGTGGCGGACGTCGCGCTGGTCATCGGGGTGGGACTCCTCGTCATCGTCCTCGGTCGCAAGCCCGTACCGGCCAAGGCGCAGCCGCGCTCCCGGCGCTCCAAGTAGCCACGACGCGCGGCCACCTGCTACGCTACGTCTGCATGGCGCAGGACACCCTTCATACCCCGCCACCCGCTCCGCTCGCGCGGCGCTCGGCTCTCCGCCGCTGGCTCACGCTCGTCGCGCTCACGGCGCTCCTCGCCGGAGCGGACCAGGCGTCGAAGCACTGGGCCAGGACCTCGCTCCAGGATCAGCTGGGCGGCCGGGTCCAGGTGATCGAAGGGTATTTCGCCCTGACCTTCGTGAAGAACCCCGGTGCGGCTTGGGGCTTTCTGGCCCGGAAGAGCGAGAGCTTTCGCCGCCCGTTCTTCCTGGCGGTCAGCCTGCTCGCCATGGGCTTCATCCTGCACCTCGTGTACCGCCTGGACGAGGGTCAACGGCTCCTGCTCCTGGCCCTCTCAATGGTCATGAGCGGCGCCGTCGGGAATTTCATCGACCGCCTCCGCTTCAGCTACGTGGTGGACTTCCTCGACTTCCACTGGGGGACGAGATTCAAGTGGCCGACCTTCAACATCGCCGACGTGGCCATCACCGTGGGCGTGGGACTGCTCTTCCTCGAGATGGCGCTGAGCGCCCTCGGCCGGCGCCGCGCGAAGGGCGCGAGCGCCTGCGTCCCCCCCGTCGACGACCCGCGTTCGCCCACCGACCCTCCGGGGCCCTGACCCGCCGCCGGCGCCTCGCAATGAGCTGACGACGCCGATGCACCTCGTGCTCTTCACCGTCGGTACGCTAAAGGTTCACTCCTACGGCGTCGCCATCGCCCTGGCCTTCGTGGCCGGCATCGTCCTCGGGGTACGAAGCGCGCAGCGGCAAGCGGTCGGCGGAGACCGTTTTCTCGACCTCTCCTTCTGGCTCCTCATCGGGTCGCTCCTTGGCGCGCGGCTGCTCTACGTCGCAACCCAGGGCCGCTACTTCGTCGATCAGTGCCTGCACGGGGTGACGGGAACCCCGCGACGCCTGACACATATCCTCCTGGATTGCAGCCGACCGCTACACCTCTGGGAGGGCGGCCTCGTCTACTACGGAGGACTTCTCGGGGCCATCGCCGCGGCCTGGTGGTTTGCTCGCCGCCGGAAGGTCCGCTTCCTGCGCCTCGCGGATCTGGCCATCCCCCTCGTGGCCCTGGGCCACGCCATCGGTCGGCTGGGCTGCTTCGCGGCGGGATGCTGCTACGGTCGCCCCACCACCGGCCCCCTCGGCGTCCGCTTCCCCAGGGAGAGCCTCGCCTTCCAGGAGTTCGTGCAACAGGGAGACCTCTCCATCGCGGCACATCACACGCCGCCGCTACACCCCACGCAGCTCTACGAGGTCGCAGCTGAGCTCACGCTCTTCTTCGTCCTATTGTTGCTCAACACGCGCCGGCGGTATTTCGGACAGACCTTGCTGGTCTACCTCGCGGCGTATGGGACGCTCCGCTTCGTGATGGAGTTCTGGCGGGCCGACCCGGATCGGAGCTACCTCATTGAGCTCGGTTCGGCGCCGCTGGCCCGCCTGCTCGGGGCTAGCGGAACGCCACCGCTCCTGCTCTCTACCTCTCAGGCCATCGCGATCGCGACGCTCGTCGTCGCCATCGTCGTCTGGTGGCTCCTACGCCGCGGGCGTAGAGCCATCTCCAGCTGACGGCTTTCCACTCACCGCTCGCGCGAAGAGCTGGAGGTATTCCACTGCCGACGAGACGGAGAGCACGAGCGAGATATAGACCGTGTATAGACCTACCTGGTGGAAGTCCACGTAGTAGTCCGTGAAGATAACCGGATAGCGGAAGTGGATGATGAGGCATAGGATACCGATGAGCTGCAGCGCCGTCTTGTCCTTCCCCATCTGACGTGCCGCGATGACCAGGCCTTCGGCCGAAGCGATCCCTCGCAGCGCGGTAATGCTGATCTCCCGCGTAAGCAACAGGATCACCACCCAGGGCTCGATGCGCCCGAGGGGGACCATCCAGACCAGCGTGGCCATGACGAGCAGCTTGTCCGCCAGAGGGTCGAGGAACTTCCCCAGGATGCTCGTGCGCCCGCTGCGACGCGCCACATAGCCGTCGAGGAAGTCCGTGATCGCCGACGCGGCATAGAGGAGACAGGCGGCGAAGCTGCGTAGCGGACTCTCGTTATCGATATAGACGAGAACCGCCGGGATGAGCACGATGCGGAGCATCGTCAGCAGGTTCGGGAGGGTCGTGATCTCGTCTCTGATGTTGCTCGCCATGGACCTACTCCGCGTTCGCTGCGGCGACCATCAACCGTCCGACCCCGACGCACTGAATCCACTCATCTACCGGCTCTTCGCACGAATCGGGCCGGGTTGGAAGCGGGACGACGTCCCCGATCCAGCCGACGAGGCTGCGCCGGCGGACGAGGCTGGCGTGGTGCGCGCCCGTCTCCCATACGCGCAGCGGGGAGGAGCACTCGAGTGCGACTCGCCCGGTCCCCGAAAGACGCACCATCGGAATGCCCGAGGCCTGCGAAGGGGGAAGGCCACCGTTCTCCCACGAAAGACCCTCCGAGAAGGCCACCAGCGCGTCCTCCCGGAGGTACGCCACGCTCGCGCGCAACTCGATGACCTGGAGCGACCGCGAGGGACCTGTACCGCATAGGAGTCGCCCGCGACCTCGCAGATGCGACATTCGACCCGACGGGCCCGTCCACGCGCCGAGCACGCGCCCCTGACTTCGAACGCGCAGCTCCTCGCTCCGCCAAGCCCCCTCGCACACCAGCAGATGGGACGAGCGCACGTTCACCCCAGCCTCGCGCCACCCACGGGCCGTCTCCTCCGACCGCAGCTCGAGCCAGGCACCCGCCTCCGCCGTCGGCGAGACCCCGACGATGAAGGATACCTCCGACGCCTCGGGGTGCGTGCCCCGCCAGACGGGAGGAAAGGCCGGCGCCTCGCAGAACGCGCCACGGAGAGCCTGCGCCAGCACCTCGTCGAGGGTGGGTCCGAGGGCGTCCGCTGCCCGGGCCAGCGCGTCGGGTGGCGGCGGCTCGGCAACACCGTCGCTCCCGCTCGTCAGCCCTACGGAGAGCTCTGCTTCCAGGAGCGCGGCGCGCGCGAGCTCGGTCTCGCCGAGCCCGAGATGTACGCGAGCCAGGTGGGCGAAGGCGCGGCGATGATTCGGCTGCCGACCCACGACCCAGCGAAGGTGGTCCCGCGCTCGCTCCAGCCGCCCGCAGCCAAGCGCCGCCATTCCCGCGTTGAGGCGCAGCGGAAGCTCGTGCGGGTGCGCCGCCGCGAGTTCCTCGAACACCGCCCACGCCTCGTCGCATCGTCGCGCAGACAGCAGGACCATCGCTCGGAGCGCGCGTTCGACGGGAAGCTCGCTCCCACCGGAAGACGCGTTCTCGAGCAGCTCCAGAGCCCCCTCCAGCTGCCCTTCGGCCCAGCGCTCGACGGCCTCGTGCAGTGCGACGGCACCTTGGATGGGGTCCGGCATCGGCGCGGATCCTGGACCACCACCCCTCCGCCCGTCAATGGCGCGCCTGGAGCGTCACCTGAAGGACGTCGGGCCCATGGACGGCGCGACTCAGATCTGCGGTCCGTCGACGGGCGACAGCACCGTGTCGCGGCGGTAGCGCTCGTCGGTCTCGGGACAATCCGTGTTGTAGTGGAGTCCGCGGCTCTCCTTCCGCCGGCGCGCGGATTCGATGATAAGATGCGCCACGAGGGCGAGGTTGCGCAGCTCGAGCAGGTCGGGGGTGACCAAGAAGTTCCAGTAGTACTCCCGGATCTCGTCCCGGATGAGCTCGATCCGGCGCCTCGCGCGCTCGAGTCTCCGCGTCGACCGCACGATGCCGACGTAGTTCCACATGAAGCGTCGGATCTCGTCCCAGTTCTGGGTCACCACCACCGCCTCGTCGCTCCCCACGGCGCTCCCGGATTGCCAGGGCGTGACGGTCGGCGGACGCACCGCATCGAGGGTCAGCGCATAGGTCGCCGCCCGCGCAGCGAAGACGAGCGCCTCGAGCAACGAATTCGAGGCCAGCCGGCAAGCCCCGTGCAGCCCCGTGCATGCGACCTCGCCCGCGGCGAGCAGATTGCGCAGCGTGGTCGCGCCGTGCTGGTCGACGAGGACGCCCCCACAGCAGTAGTGGGCGGCCGGCACCACCGGGATGGGATGCTGCCGCATGTCGATGCCGAGCGACATGCATTTGGCGTAGATGTTTGGAAAACGCCGCTCGACCCAGTCTCCATCGGCGCCGGTCATATCGAGGAAGACGCATTCGTCCCCGCTGCGTTTGAGCGCCGAGTCGATGGTGCGGGCCACGACGTCGCGCGGCGCGAGCGACCCCAGTTCGTGCACCGGCGCCATGAAATCCGTCCCGTCGGCCAGGCGGAGGATCCCTCCCTCTCCCCGGAGCGCCTCGCTGATCAGGAAGTTCTTGGCGTGCGGGTGGTACAGGAGCGTCGGGTGAAACTGGTAGAACTCCATGTTCGCAACCGCGGCGCCAGCGCGATAGGCCATGGCGATCCCGTCTCCGGTAGCGACGTCCGGGTTCGTCGTGTAGAGGTACACCTTGCCCGCCCCCCCCGAGGCCAGGAAGACGCATCGCGCCAGCACCGCCGAAATCCCGCCGCTCCGCACGTCCTGCACGTAGGCGCCGAAGCAGGCGTTCTCCATCCCGTACGCCGCGGTCGTGAGCAGGTCCACCGCGTAGCAGTGGTCCGCAACCCGCACGTTTGGATGGCGCAGCACCCTGTCGAGCAGAACGCGCTGCACCTCCTGCCCGGTGATGTCGGCGGCGTGCACTACGCGGCGGTGCGAATGCCCTCCTTCGCGACCGAGATCGAAGCCACCGCCATCCTCGGACGGACTGAATCGCACCCCCAGTTCCTTGAGGCGCTGGATGTGTGCGGGCCCCTCCTCGACGGTAATCCGCACGATCTCCTCGCGGCACAACCCGGCCCCGACGCGAAGCGTGTCCGCCTCGTGGCTCTCGTGCGAGTCGGCCTCGTCAAAGACCCCGGCGATCCCTCCCTGCGCCACGTTGGTGTTGGAGTCGTCGGGAGCGCGCTTCGTAACGATGAGCACGCGCCCACGCTCTGCGACCTGCAGGGCGAAATACAGGCCGGCGAGCCCGCTGCCCACCACCAGGAAGTCCGTCTCCTCGATGCCCGTCATTTGTTCGCTCCCGCTGAAGCGCCGTGCTAGAAGTCAGAGTATGCGCGCGCCGGCTGCGGCCCGCCTCCTCTTGCTCGTCTTGTCGCTATCGCCCTCGGCTGCCCGGGCCGACATCTATTCCTACATCGATGGCGAGGGGGTGGTTCACTTCACGAACATCCCGCGCCCCGGGAGAAAATGGAAGCGGGTCATGCGCACCGGCCCCGGCAAGGCGCGTGCCCTGCATGCCGAGCGGCGTAGCGCTCGCCTCCCGTCGGACCGGACGGCGCGGCACGCCGAGACCATCCGCCAGGCCGCCGAGCTCTATCACATACCGGAGCCCCTCATCCGAGCGGTCATTCGCGTCGAGTCCGACTACGATCCGCACGCCGTCTCCCGAGCGGGCGCCGAAGGGATGATGCAGCTCATGCCGCGCACCGGGCGCGGAATGGGAGTGGTAGACGCGTTCGACCCGCGCCAAAACATCTTCGGGGGAACGCGCTACCTGCGCGTGCTGGCGAACCACTTCGGAGGGGATCTGGTGCTGACCATCGCGGGCTACCACGCGGGCGCCGGCGCCGTCGCGAAGTACGGCAGCATCCCTCCCTACCAAACCACCCAGCAGTACGTGCGTATGGTCCTCAGGGAGTACTACCGGCACCGCTAGCTGGCCAGCAACTGAAGACCCCCGCGCAAAAAAAAGGCGGCCTGCCACCATTGGCAGACCGCCGTTCCCGCCGTAGGTGGCCGTCCGGTCTATTGGCTGGCGGGATGATAATCTGGCTGGCAAACGCCGAGATTGCAGAGAGCGCGCGCACCGCAGCTCTCACGCTGCGTGCAGCTTGCATGGCAATAGCCGTTAATGCACTGACCGCCGCCGCAGTGCAGATCTAGAGCGCACTGCGGGGAGCGCGGCGCCACGTCGTCCGCGCACGTTCCTCCCTGGCAGGTCTGGCCCACCGGACACGCCTCCGACGCCAGCCCGCACTGGAAGTGGCAGCGTCCGCTCACGCAGGTCTTGCCGGTGCCGCACGAGCTCTCCCCCGCGCAATACACGCGAGCGCTGCCGCAGGTGGCGGGCACGCCCTTCGGCTGACACTTGCCGCACCAGGGCTGACAGACCATGCCCGGGCCACATTGCTCATCGGAGCGGCAGCGGTCCACGCACCTGCCTGCCTCGCCGCAGTACTGCTCTTTGGCGCATCCTCCGTCATCGCTGCAGCGCTGCGCCGGCGCGATGGGACGCGCCCGCTCGAACCCCGCCGGCACGCAGAGACCGTCCACGCACGCCGTCCCGTCGCCACACGACCCGCCCCCAAGGCACCCGCTGAGACAGCCCAGCTGGGTGCAGCTGGCGCCCTCGGCGCAGGACGCCTCCGCGGTGCAGGGCGGGACGGGCACCGTCCAGCAGCTATCGTGGCGGTCGCATTGATAGCAGCCGCTCGGATCGCAGTACCCTCTCGCCACCGCGTCGTGCGAGAGCTCACATCCGCTGACGGCCAGAGCCAGAACCATCCCGATCGATGCACCGCTCGTTTTGGGGACCCGCATGGCGACTCTCCTGCTCGGGCATCGCGTACTTCAAGGAACGTGCCCGACCGGCGCGCGCGAAACTTCGGGACCTTGAGAGCGTTTCGAGCCGCATCGTGAACGGCCGTTGACGACGGGCGCGTGAACGCCTCGCGGCCGCGCGCATCGCTGCGTTCCTCGGCGGGAGGGGCACAAATCCTTCGGTCTCCGTCGCAGGCGGACGTAAGATGAGCCTCGCGATGCCCTTGATGGAGGAGAGGCTCATGGCTGACGATTCGCGGCACTGCCGTCCTCGCCCGTCGGCGGCGTCCCGCGCGGCGGGGCTACTGGCTGCAGCCGGGCTGGCGTGGGCCGTGGGCTCGGGGTGTGCGGCCGGACCCGCACGCGGACCGCAAGACGCTTTGCGCAGATACGTGAACGCGATACGGGACGACCAGCCGCAGGCGGCCTACGCGCTCCTCGACGAGAACACGCGACGCTTGATGACGCAGAACGAGTTCACGGCGCGATGGAAGACCCTGCGGCCCGAGCTGCTCACCCAGGCCAGCCAGGTCCGCGCGCGGGTCGACCAGCCCTTCCCCATCACGGCCAAGCTGAACTACCCGGGCGGAACGCGCGCGCAGTTGCGCTTCGCGGAGGGGGCGTGGCGGATCGACGGAGGCGTTTCGGTAGCCCTCCAGTCGGGCAGCCCGGCCGAAGCACTGAAGGCCTTCGTCCGCGCCGTCGAGCAGCGCAGCTACGAAGCGGTGATGAAGCTGCTCGCCCGTTCGGTGCGCGAGAGCGTGGAGCGGGACATCAACGAGCGCTTGACCAAGCTCAAGGAGGCGATGAAGGGGGAGATCGAAGTGAACGGGGACCGCGCCAGGCTCCAGTACGATCCACGCTACAAGGTGGAGCTGGTGAACGAAGACGGCCAGTGGAGGATCGCGGACTTCGACTAGGCCGGATCCGTTCGGGCCGTGTAGATCCCGGTTCTGGCTCCAATCTCCGAAGTTCGAAGGGGGACTGGCGGATCCTTCAGCCGGGCGTGACAGGCCGGTCGCTCCGACCGAGCCGTTCAGCGTACATGGATTCCTCGCACACTTTCACAAGTTACCCCGGCGCGGCGTCTTTGCCGGCTCACCGTTTCCATGTGCGCCACAACGACCCACAGCAGTCAACATACTATTATTATTAAGATGTACAAGGAGCCGGCGCCCCCGCGAAGCCTCCGATCCGCGCCACTATGTCACACCTACGACGCGCGCCGCCGCGACTCGCCAGTACCAGTCCCCCGAAAGGACTGCCGATGTCTTGCCGCACTGCATTCGGCATCCTAATTGCTTGCCAACCCGCAAACCCAAATCTTGCCCCCGTGGGCATGCCAGGGAGAGGAACCATGGACAACACCTTCAGGGTCGGTGATATGGCCGTATATCCCGCCCAGGGCGTGGTGGAGGTCGTGGGGATTGAGCAGAAGGAAATCTCCGGCGCTCCGCAGCGCTTCTACGTGCTGCGGATCGTGAATACCGATATGCGCATCATGGTCCCGATCAGCAAGGCTCACGAGGTCGGGCTGCGGGAGGTGATCGGTGAGGAGGAGATAAAGGACGTGTTCGATATCCTTCGCGAGAAGGAAGTGCACGTCGACAAGCAGACCTGGAACAGGCGGTATCGCGGCTTCATGGAAAAGATCAAGACCGGCTCCCTCTTCGAGGTCGCCGAGGTCTACCGAGATCTCTACCGTCTGAAGTCCACGAAAACCCTCTCTTTCGGCGAGCGCCGCATGCTCGATACCGCGCGCAACCTGATCGTGAAGGAGCTCTCGGTGGCTCGCCGCATGAGCGAGACCAAGATGGAGCACGAGCTGGAGCGCGTCTTCCGCGCCTAGCCGCCTCGCCTCGCCTCGCCTCGCTTCGCTTCGCCTCGCTATCGCCGCTGAGCCGCGTCGCACCCCGTTCCGGAGATTGCCCGGATCGCGTCGCGCGTGGTATGACTGCCCCCATCGCAACACCTTCGATGCGCCTGCGCGGCTTGTGACGAGCGCCCGGGCGCAGGACCATCGCCCCAAAGGAGCGCCGATGTTCCCACAGATGATCTCCCGCATCACGAAGATGATCGCCAAGCCGCGCGAGTACTGGGACGAGATGATGGCAGAGCCCGGTGACCTGAAGACCCTGCTCGTGCCACAGATCCTGATCCTCGCGGCAATTCCAGCCGTCTCGCTCATGCTGGGCACGCTGCTCGGCGGGCTACGTTTCATGCGTTTCGGCATCTACGGGCGGCTTGCCGGCGGAGCCATCGCCACCGGCCTGATCACCTATCTGTTGAACATCGTGCTCTGGTGGGCTTTCGCCCTCATCATCGACGCGTTGGCTCCATCGTTCGGAGCGCAGAAGAACGTCGACCAGGCCCGAAAGCTGGCCACGGGTGCCATCATCCCGTCGTGGGTCGGGATGGCGCTGCACCTGACCTCGATACCCGCCCTGGGCGCTCTCGGCGCCCTCGCCGGCATGGGCTTCGGCTGCTACCTTCTCTATCTGGGACTTCCGATGATGAACGGCACCCCGCCGGAGAAAGCGGCGGGCTACACTGCCGCAGCGGCCGGTTGCCTGCTGGTTGCTGGGCTCATCGTGGGGGCGGTGGCGTGTATACCGGCAAGCTGTTGCGTGGCCACGAGCGTGATCCTCTAGCGCAGCCTCCCCTCCGGTGGCGGCGGCCATCGCCTCGTCCCCTCCCCCTCGTCTCGACCCTGCACCCCCGGTTGGCGCTCCTCGCGGCGCTGATGGCAAACAGCCTCGCCTGCTACGACGGCAAAGCCGCGCCTCCCGACCGCGCGGCCGACCGCGCCACGATGGTTGTCCAGCAGGTCGAAGCACGAGGCGTAACGGATCGCCGCGTCCTGGCAGCCATGCGAAAGGTGCCCCGGCACCTCTTCGTCCCGCCCGCCGTGCAGGACCGAGCCTATGGCGACCACCCGCTACCCATTGGAGAGGACCAGACGATCAGCCAGCCCTACGTGGTCGCGTACATGACGGAAGCCCTGCGCCTCAAGCCACACCACCGGGCGCTCGAGATCGGGACTGGATCGGGATACCAGGCGGCAGTGCTCGGAGAGCTCGTCAAAGAGGTCTACACGATCGAGATCGTTCCGTCCCTGGGGCGACGCGCGGCCGCCGTGCTGAAGGCCCTCGGCTACCGGAACGTTCAGGTCCGGATCGGCGACGGCTACCAGGGTTGGGCCCGCGCCGCCCCCTTCGACGCGGTGATGCTCACCGCAGCGCCCCCTTCCATCCCGGCACCGCTGCTCGCCCAGCTCAGGGTGGGAGGGGTG
This sequence comes from Deltaproteobacteria bacterium, assembly GCA_020848905.1. Taxonomy (NCBI): domain Bacteria; kingdom Pseudomonadati; phylum Myxococcota; class Myxococcia; species Deltaproteobacteria bacterium. The sequence continues at coordinate 19,706 of JADLHG010000060.1, read as the reverse complement.
CTCGTCGCGCCGCTCGGCCCCGCTGACAGCCAGGTGCTCGTACGCATGACGCGCCACCCGACGGGCTTCAGAACGGAACGCCTTCTGGACGTGCGGTTTGTGCCGATGACGGGTCGAGCCCGGGAGCGTCCGACGCAGCACCCTGGACCGTAGCTGCGCCGGTCTCCGACGCGCCCGCGGGGGATGACACCTCGGGAACGACCTCCCCAGCGGCCGGTGGGCGCTCGCTCGCCGCCGACGCGCCCGGCTGCTCCTCCGCGCGGCGCTCCAGCCAGCGCGCGATCAAAGGGAACACGTCGCGGGGCGCGTTCCTGCCGATGAGCAGGTCCAGGTGGCCGTAGTTGGCGCTCATCCCCCCAAGCCGCCCGGCCACGACGAGCTGCTTGTCGCGGGCGTGCTCCAGGGTTTCGAAGGTCTCCTGGACCATGGACGGAGGCGCGAGTCGGTCTCGCGGCCCGCTGATGAGGAGCACCGGAAGCTCGATGCGCGCGAGCTCCTTTCGGTAGTCGCGGCCATCGTCGAAGCCGGTGAGCACGTCTCGCTCCAACCAGTCTGCCAACTGATCCAGCTCCTTCGGGGCGCATCCCGAGAACGCGGTCACCATGACCCGCCGGTAGATCGTACCGTCCACATTGTCCGCGTGGCACAGCCACCGAAAGGGCGGGAGGTTCACCCTCCCGAGCAGCGGCGCAGCGAGCGCGACGAGTGCGCGGGATGGCACGAAGCGCAAGAGGCGCACGAGCCAGGGGGAGATGTGCTCGGACTGCCTGCGGAAATAGGCCGGCGCGGCCAGCGCGACGCCTCGCCCGAGCCGTGGGCCTTCGCGCTCCGCCACGACCGCCAGCATGGCCAGCGCCCCCCCTCCGAAGCCGACCCAGCTGACCTCGCTCGCGCCGGTTCGTCCGCGGATCTCCGCAAGCGCCGCCGGCAGGTCGAACTCGAGGTACTCGTCGAAGGACCAGTTCGGGCGGTAGCGCCCCCAGAGGCGCGGGCGCGACGACCGCCCACGCCCGCGGAAATCCAGTACCCACACGTCGTAACCCTGGGCCGACAGATAGCGCGCCAGGGACACGTCGCCCGCGTCGAAGACCTCGCCGCTCATACCCAGACCGGGGCAGAGGAGGAGCGGCGGCGCGTCCTTGACCGGTTCGCCCGGCTGGTAGCGCCTGAGGGCCAGTCGCCACCCGTCCACGGTGCGGGCGAAGGTCACCATGTGGGGCTCGGTCTCGAGATGGAAATAGCGCCCGGAGAGAAACGCGCACAGCCCGAGCAGCCCGACGACGACGGCGATCCAGTAGAGAGCGGTGAGCAGCGCCAGCATGCGGAAGTCCTCGGATGATACCACGGACGGGGAACGCGCCCCGGGTGGCCGCCACCCTTCCGACCCGTCCCAGAGGTGCCGCCCGGACGCAGAACAGGTTGACATCACATGGCTATCGGCATATGGTTCCCCGCCTTGGCGTGGTCGATTTCACCGTCCGCGCTCATCGGAGTGCCGAGCGCCACACGTAGCGCCCGCCGCTCAGCCTGGCCTAGGAATGCGAATGCAGATCGAACTGCGGAACTCCGACGTGCTGACCTTCGAGGGGGACGGCATCATCGTCCCCACGATCTCCGAGGGGCAAATGGTCGAGGGCGTGGCTGCGCGCATCAGAGCGCTCGTCGGCCCGTCGATCGAAGAAGAGGTCACGAAACACGCCCCGATCGCGGTCGGTGCAGCCTTCGTGACCGCAGCCGGCCCCTTGCCCGTGAAGCACCTCATCCATGTGCCCCTGGCCGAGGCGGTCGGCATGCGCATCGGTATCGAGAACATCCGCCGCGCCACGAGAGCCGGCCTCCTGGGTGCAACGAAGTTCGGACTGGAGCGCGTGGCGATCCCGGGTATGGGCTACGGCGAACTGGGCGTGCCGCACGACGAGGCTGCCCGCGCCATGATCGACGAGGCGCTCGCGTACAAGGGGACCCACCCGTCGCTCGTGGTCTTCATGGACGAGGATCCCGACATGTGGGAAGCCCTGACGGAGCACACCTCGAGTCGCTGACCCTCCCGCACCCCTTCTGCGCCCCTCTCACCCGGGCCAGATCCTCCTTCCGAGCCATGCGCGCCTGCGATTCTCTTCGACTCGAACGCCTGGAAGTGACAGAGGAAAGCCGCGTCATGCGCCGCCAGTTTTGCTTTGACAGCACCCGAGGCCGTCAGCATACTTAGCCCCGTCGGCGCCAACCGGGTGCCGACGAGAATCCCAAGGACGCGATGCTCACCAGCTATCTGCCCGTGCTCGTGCTTCTGGCCGTCGCCGGCGGCCTCGCTTCGGTGCTCCTGTTCGTTCCGAAACTCCTCGGCCCGTCGAAGTCTACGCCCGAGAAGCAGCTGCCGGTCGAGAGCGGCATGGACCCCATACGGGCGCCGCGTCTCCGGTTCAACGCGCAGTTCTACCGGGTGGCCTTGCTCTTCCTCGTGTTCGACATCGAGGCCGCGTTCTTCTACCCCTGGGCTGTCATGTTCCGGGACCTGAGCTGCACCGGCGAGGTCCAGAACGGGGTCTGCCGCGGTGCGGTCTCCCCGTTCGGATTCCTCGTCATGCTGGTCTTCCTCGCAGTGCTTCTCCTGGCGCTGATCTTCGTCTGGAGAAAGAAGGCGCTCGAATGGGACTAGAATTCACCACGGGCCGCCTGGCCGACGCCGTCGCGTGGGCGCGTAAGTTCTCCCTCTTCCAGTACCCCTTCGCGACCGCGTGCTGCGCCATGGAGTTTATGTCCCTGTGGGGCCCGCGCTACGACGTGGCGCGTTTCGGGGCCGAGTTCCCCCGCTTCTCGCCCAGACAGGCCGACCTGCTCATGGTCGTCGGCACCGTCACCGAACGGCAAGCCCCGGTGCTCAAGCGCATCTATGAGCAGATGTGCGAGCCGAAGTGGGTCGTGTCGTTCGGGGTATGCGCCTCGAGCGGCGGCTTCTATCAGAACTACTCCGTGACTCCAGGCATCGACCATGTCATCCCGGTGGATGTCTACATCCCCGGCTGTCCGCCGCGTCCGGAACAGGTGCTCGACGCCTTGATCATGCTCCAGGACCGCATCCAGAGCCGCCAGGGTTGGTCGGAGCGCATGTACGAGCTCGACCAGCGAAAGCAACGCGAAGCGCAAGGCGTCGACGCCGTCACCAAGCCCGGAGCGGTGCGATGAGCCAGATGGCGCTCGAGAGACTCGTGGCAGAGCTAGGTCCCGCGGTGATCGAGACGCACCAGCACCGCGGTGACGAGACAGCGCTGCTCGATCGCGCCGCGGTGCACCGCGCGTGCCTCTGGCTCCGCGACACGGACGGGCTGAACTTCGATCTGCTCACCGACCTGACCGCGGTAGACTACCTCGAGCAGGCGCGAGCCTATCGCTTCGAGGTCGTGTACCACCTCTACTCCATGAAGCGTCGCCACCGCCTGCGGCTCAAGACCCGGGTGCAGCTCGAAGACCCGACGGTGGACACGGTCAGCGACCTCTGGAAGGTCGCAAACTGGCTGGAGCGCGAAGTCTGGGACATGTACGGGATCCGCTTCAACGGCCATCCCGATCCTCGCCGCATCTTGCTGTACGAGGAGTTCGTCGGACACCCGCTGCGCAAGGACTACCCGAAGGAGCGGCGACAACCTCTCGCGCGACGTCCTCCGGAGGAGATCGCCGCCGCGTTGGCCGGGCGCCCTGGAACCGGAAGGAGCCTGCTGGATCCCTAGCGACCCTCCCCGCGCCTTCGACTGATGGCCGCGGCGCTGCGTGCCGAAGCCCACCCGGCGCAAGGAACGAAGAACGATGTCTGAACGCCTTGACCTGACCATCCGTCGGCCCGTCCCGCAGCTCTCCCGCGCTGCGGACATCGGACATCTGCCCACGGACGACATGATCATCAACCTCGGTCCGTCCCACCCGGCGACGCACGGGACGGTGAACATACGGCTCGTTCTGGACGGGGAGCGGATCAAGGACGCGCAGGTGAACGTCGGCTACCTCCATCGGGGCTTCGAGAAGGAGTGCGAGGCGCACACCTGGGCCGAGATCTTCCCCTATACCGACCGACTGAACTACGCCTCGCCCATGCTCAACAACGTGGGCTTCGCCATGGCGGTCGAGAAGCTGCTCGGCATCGCGCCCCCGCTCCGCGCGCAGTACATCCAGGTCATCGTGGGAGAGCTAGCGCGCCTGTGCGACCACCTCACGTACATGGCCGCCCAGGTCATGGAAATGGGTGCGCTGACCGTCTTCTTCTACGCGGTGAAGGGGCGCGAATGGCTCTGGGATCTCCTCGAGGAGATCTCTGGCGCTCGCCTCACGCACTCGTACGTCCGCATCGGCGGCGTGGCCTGGGACATGCCCGAAGGCTGGCCAGACCGCGCCGGGGCCACGCTGCTCAAAGTTGGAGAGATCGTCTCCGAGATCGACCGCCTCGTGACGCGCAACCGCATCTTTCTCGATCGCATGGAGGGGATAGCGGTCGTCAGCGCCGAGGATGCCGTGAGCTTCGGCTGGACGGGCCCCTGCCTCCGCGCGAGCGGCGTCGAGTACGACGTCAGGAAGGCTCACCCCTACCGCGTCTACGACCGATTCGACTTCGAGATCCCCATCGGAACCAACGGCGACAACCTGGATCGCTACTTGGTTCGCATCGAAGAGGTCCGGCAGAGCATTCGCATCATCCAGCAGGCGCTCGAGCAGGTGGAGCCGGGTCCCGTGCTCCTCGACGACCCGCGGGTGGTGCTGCCTCCGAAGCGCGAGACCTACAACACGATCGAAGGCCTCATCAACCACTTCAAGCTCGTCGTGGACGGGATCCGCGTCCCCGCGGGCGAGACCTATAGCTACACCGAGGCGAGCAACGGCGAGCTGGGCTTCTACCTGGTGTCCGACGGCACCGGTCGCCCGGTGAAGTGCCGCTGCCGCCCTCCCTGCTTCATGCAGATGACGGCCATGGAGCAGATGCTTCGTGGCCAGTTCATCGCGGACCTTGTGCCGATCTTCGATACGCTGAACATGATCGGCGGTGAGTGCGACCGTTGAGGCGGCTTCCATGACATCGACTCCCTCGAATCCCGGAGCGCCGACCGTCGAGATGGTGGATTTCTCGGTCGACGGCCGGCCCGTGAGCGCCCCCAAAGGGACCAACCTCCTCGAGGCGATGCTCGCAGCGGGCGAGAACCTGAGCTATTTCTGCTACCACCCGGGGCTGAGCGTCGCGGCGTGCTGCCGCCAGTGTATGGTCGCGGTAGGGACCAACCCGAAGCTCGTGCCCGCGTGCCAGATGACGGTGCAACCGGCGATGGAGGTGTACTCCTCCCGCGCCGACGTCCTCGAGGCGCGCCAGAGGATGCTCGAGTTCACGCTGGTCAATCACCCCGTGGACTGCACCATCTGCGACAAGGCCGGCGAGTGCGCGCTCCAGCGGCACTACATGGACTGGGACGGCAAGGACTCGGCGATCAACCACGCGAAGGTCGACAAGCCGAAGAAGGTCGACCTCGGCCCCCACATCGTTCTCGACACCGAGCGCTGCATCCTCTGCAGTCGCTGCGTCCGTTTCTGTCAGGAGGTGGCGAAAGCTCCTCAGCTCGTTTTCTCCCGACGCGGCGACCACGAGATGCTGACGACCGCCCCCGGGGAGCGGCTCGACAATCCCTATAGCCTCAACACCGTCGATATCTGCCCCGTGGGCGCCCTCACGGACAAGGACTTCCGCTTCAAGATTCGGGTGTGGGAGCTCTTCTCGACCCGCAGCACCTGCGTCGGCTGTTCGGCGGGCTGCCAGACGGAGATCCATCACCATCGTAACCAGATCTACCGCCTCGTGCCCCCGAAACGGTGGGACATGAACCTGAGCTGGATGTGCGACGACGGGCGACGGACCTACAAGGCGATTGGCGGCCCGCGGGTGAGTCAACCTCGCGTGAACGGCCGCCAGGAATCGCTGAAGGACGCTCTCGACGCTGCGGCGGCCAGTCTCCGCCCCTACCTCGGGGAGGAGCGACACGCGCTGGGTGTCGTGGTGGGCGCCGACCTCACGAACGAGGACGCTTTCGCCTCGGTGCATTTCGCCCGCGACCTCCTCGGCCTCGCAGCGGTCTACCTGGCCGATCGCCCGAACGATGGACGCGGTGACGGCATCCTGCGCCGCTCGGATCCGAATCCCAACCGCTCCGGCATTCTGACCATCGCGGGAGATACCGCGCGCTCTACGCGAGACCTCGCGGCTGACATCGCCGCCGGCACCGTCCGAGCCCTGCTCGTGGTCGGAGACAGCCCGCTAAGCGACGCGGGTGCGCCGGAAGCGCTGCGCCAGCTCGCCGTCCTCGTCGTGCAGGCCAGCATCGCCTCACCGACCAGCGAGGCGGCGAGCGTGCTGCTCCCCGCGGCCGCCTGGGCCGAAGTGGACGGAACGATCACGAACTACGAGGGCCGCGTCCAACGGCTACGTGCGGCCGTCGAGCCGCCCGGACTCGCGCGCCCGCACTGGGACCTCATCGGGCGGCTCGCTCGGCTGCTCGGTCTCGAAGCCGAACGCCCGTCGCCGGAGGCGGTGTTCGACGAGCTCCGTCGTCACCATCCCTCGATGGCCCACGCCAGCTGGGGCGAGCCGATGCGGGCCGGACAGCTGCGCTTCGCAGGAAGGAGGGGCTAGCGATGCTGGGGCTCATCGTCGCCGCGGTGGTGAAGATCGCCATCATGATCGGCTTCGCCGTCAACCTCTCGGCCATCCTCACCTGGATGGAGCGCCGCCAAAGCGCGCTGATGCAGGACCGCATCGGGCCGGTCCGGGCCAACATCGGTCGCGTCCGACTCTGGGGCCTCCTCCATCCCGTGGCCGATGCGCTGAAGCTCCTCAACAAGGAGGACTTCATCCCGCCCAAGGTGCACCGCACCGTCTACCTCCTTGCGCCTCTCTTCGCGCTGGTTCCTGTCCTGCTCGCCTTCGCCGTCATTCCCTTCGGCCCGCCCGTCTGCCTCGACAAGCTCGCCGTGCCGGTGGCCGACCTCGCCCAGTGCCAGCAGGTCGAGTACCTCCAGATCGCGCACATCGACATCGGGATCCTGTTCATCTTCGCCGTGGCCTCCCTCGGGGTCTACGGAGCGGCTCTCGCCGGCTGGGCCTCCTTCAACAACTTCGCTCTCCTCGGCGGACTCCGCGCCTCGGCGCAGATGATCTCCTACGAGGTCACCATGGGCATGGCGATGATGGGTGCGTTCCTGGTCTTCGGCACCCTGGAGCCCATGGCGATGGTGCAGAAGCAGGACACCCTCGCCCACTGGGGGATCGTGCAGCAGCCGCTCGGCTTCATCCTGTTCTTCTTCGCGGCCATCGCCGAGACGAAGCGCGCCCCCTTCGACCTGCCGGAGGGAGAGTCCGAGATCGTGGGCTACTTCGTCGAATACGGCGGCGTGCGGTTCATGACCTTCTTCCTCGGTGAGTTCCTGGAGATCGTGTTCGTCGGCGCCATCGTCACCACCGTCTTCCTCGGCGGCTGGCAGATCCCCGGCCTGCAGGACGGTGCGTTTGCCCATTGGATCGTGGTGTTGCTGCGCGTGGCGGCGTTCATGGCGAAGGTCTTCGTGGTGTGCTTCATCCAGCTCGCCATTCGCTGGACGCTCCCGCGCATGAGGTACGATCAGCTCATGCGCTTGGGCTGGAAAGGCATGTTGCCGGCTTCGATCGCGAACGTCGTGATCACTGCCGCTCTCGTCATGTGGTCCCAGCCCGGACTGCCTAGGTGACCTGATGGGCAAGCTCGTCGGAGTGAAACGCGGACTGTGGGAGCAGCTCTACCTGCCCGAGGTGCTCCGCGGGGTGGGGATCACCCTGCGCCACTTCTTCGTGAATCTCTTCACGCGGAAGGAGATCATCACTGTCAATTACCCCGAAGAGCGGCGGGAATTGCCGGAACGCTACCGCGGCGTGCACCGACTGATGAAGCGCGAGGATGGCTCGGTGCGCTGCACTGCGTGCATGATGTGCGCCACCGTCTGTCCCGCGAACTGCATCCACATCGTGGCGGGCGAGCGCGAGAACTCGACGAGCCGCGACGTCGAGAAGTACCCCGTTCGCTTCGAGATCGACGAACTCGTCTGCGTGGTGTGCGGCTTGTGCGTGGAGGCCTGCCCGTGCGATGCGCTGCGGATGGACACGCACGTTCACATGAAGCCCGTGACCTCCCGCGGCGACGCGCTCCTCGGAAAAGAGGCGCTCATGAGCCGGGGAGCTCGAAGCGTGGCCGTGGACGGCGGCGCGGGTGGCGAGTGGAGGCAGCGGTACACAACGATCGGCGCAACGCAAGCCATCTACCGTCCCGATCACCTCAAGAAGGACGAGCGCTAGCGCGCGCTTCTTTTCGCATCTCCCGCCGTTGACGTGCAGCGCTCTGCCTTCTATATTTTAGTCAGCAGGCCGTCTGCGGAGGATTCGGCAGGGAGAAAAATTCTATTTCCTACAAGGATCTAATCCCAGGGATCCGCCCCTGCCCGTAGAGCGCAGACCCGCACGTCGGGAAGCGCGTAAGCCGGCAATGTGGAGCCCACCTGCAAGATCGGGAATAGATTCTCTCCCACCGACTCATGCGGGGCCAGCGTTTTCACCCGCGCTGTCGAACTCGGCGGCGCGGGTTTTCTTTGCGCGCCCTGCGTCCTCGCCTCTATCCTCTTGCCATGGTCGCCGGAGAACGCGGATCGCGGCGTGCAGCGTTCCGCTCCCGGCAACGCCTGGTGTGGTCGTGCATCCTCTCCGCTGCGATCACCCCCACCGCGCGCGCCGACGATCCCTCGACGCCGGACCGGCCCGCCGCCCCCCCCCGGCGCCTCGCGGCCACCCCCGAGGCGGAGCTGCCCTTCGACTCGCCGCGAGCCGTGGAGGTGATGGGGGCGCGGGCGATCTCGGACCAGCACCGCTCGACCGTCGCAGAGGCTCTCCTCGAGAGCGAGGGGGCGCAGGCCGCGTGGTCAGCCCCGAGCGTCTCGACGGTGAACGTCCGCGGACTCGGCACGCCGCGCGTCCTCGTGCTCCAGAACGGCGTTCGCCTCACCCCGGGCTGGTCCGGACCAATCGCTACCCCGCTGGGCGATCTGGATCCGTTCCTCGTAGATCAGCTTGAGGTAGTCCGCGGTCCGGCGTCCGTGCTCTGGGGATCCGACGCGATGGGAGGGGTGATCAACGTCGTCACCCAGCGACCGCGCTTCGACCCCCGTCGCGCCTGGGACATCGGCGCGGATGCGCTCCTCCGGTTCGACAGCGCCGCCAGCGGGCTCATAGGTCACGCGGCTGCCGCGGGTCATCTCCGTCGCCTGGGGCTGCGCGCGGGGTTTACCGCCCGGCGTCTAGACGACCTCCTCGGCGGTCGTGACATCGGCCGCCAGCGTTACACGAGTTACTGGCAGGCAAACGCCGACATCGCCGCCCGCCTCGACCTCGGCCCCGCAGGCCTTGTCGACCTCGACTACACCCGGGGCGAACGACACGACGCGTACTTCCCGTCGACCGCCGGTGACGCGGCCTTCTCGCGGGTGCGAGATCACGCCCGCGACGTCGTCGCGCTGAACTACGCGGGGAAGTTCCCGCGAGTGTTCCTCCACGGCGTCGAGCTCACCCTCTCCGCCCAATCCCTGCGGACGCTCCGCGAGGGGTTCCGACCCGAGGCGAATCGCATCGATCGCGAGCGCGACGAGACCACGACGGTTTCCGCACGCGCCGTGCTTCGCACGCACGTGCCCTACAACCGCCTGAGCTACGGGGCCGAGGTCGCGCACGACTGGATTTCCTCTACCGCGGAACAGGAGCTCATCACGGAGCCCACGCGCATTGCTCTGGGCCGGGGCCGCTATCTCGACGGCTCTCGCTTCACGCAATGGGGCATCTTTGCGAACGACCGGGTCAACATCGGCAGTAAGCTCGCCTTCGACCTCGGAGGGCGGGTCGCGGGCTGGCGCGTGGATGTCCCGGCGGATCCATTGAGTCGCCTCGACGCCACCAACACCACCCGCTGGACAGCCACGGGCAGCCTCCACGCTCGCTACGCCGTGGGAGACGGACTGAACCTCGTCGCAGGCGTCAGCCAGGGCTACCGGGCCCCTGACGTCCACGACCACACCGCCCTCGGCTGCACCGCGACCACCTACGAGATACCCAACTCCGCGCTCCGCGCGGAACGTAACCTCACCGCGGAAACCGGCCTCAAGCTCGACCTCTTCGGGGTGCTCGAAGGCTCCGTCTTCTACTTCTTTACCTACCTCACGGACGCCATCCTGCAGAGCTCCGCGAGCCTTCCCACGGCCTCCGGTGGGAGCACCTCGACCTTCTACTGCGGTACGAAGGCGGATGGCACGCCCCTCCTCGTCCCCGTCACGCAGCGCGCAAACGCCCAGCACGCCACCCTGCACGGCGTGGAGACGAGCCTTCGCGTGCGTCTCGGTGCGCGCTGGTCCTTGGGTGGCTGGGCGGCGTGGACGCACGGGAACGCGAGTCTGGACCTTCCGGGCAACTTCGACGAGCCGCTGAGCAGCGTCCCTCCGCTCCGCGGCCTCGGAGGCGTTCGCCACGAGGACCCCCGCGGCCGATGGTTCGCCGAACTCGTCGTGCGGTGGGCGGCGCGGCAATCGCGCGTCAGCTCCGCCGACCGGGGGAACCTCGCCATCTGCCCCGCCGGCCCCTCGCCCTGCGACGGGACGCCCCCATATGCCGTCTTCGCCATGCGCGGCGCCGCATCGGTGAACAGGCACCTGCGGCTCACCCTGGCGCTGGAGAACCTCACCCACGAGTCGTACCGCACGCACGGAAGCGCCATCGCTAGCCCCGGCTTCAGCGCCATCGTGGGCCTCGAGGGACGCGCGCCATGAACCGCCTGCTACTCCTCTGCGGCTGGGCGCTCCTGACGAGCGGCTGCTCCTCGGGGCTAGGCGACTTCTGCTACTCCAACGCCGACTGCCAGAGCGCCCTGCGGTGCACGGCGCGTGGTGGACACCGGGGCATCTGCGTACACCCGGACGCGGTCCGCGACGCCGGCCTTCACGATGCGTCGCCCCGGTCTGACGGCACGTCGCCAAACGACGCTGCCCGCCGCGACGGACGACTCGACCTCCGGCCCACCGACGCCACCTCCGACCGCGAGGCGCCTGCCGATCTGCGATTGCGCGACACCTCGAACCGGGATGCAGGGCGCGTCGACGCGTTTCCCCTCGACGCGGCGCGGGACGCGTCTCCCGAGCTGCGCGCCTCGGGCGACGGCCCGGTTGCAAAGGACCTACGCGGGCAGTAGCCTACTGCCCCTGTCCCGACCAAGGAGCCTCTCGATGTCCGCTCCCGGAGCGGTCGACCGACCGTCGCTGGCGCTGCTTACCGACCTCTATCAGCTCACCATGGCCTACGGCTCTTGGCGGACGGGCACCGCCAACCGCGAGGCCGTCTTCCATCTCTTCTTTCGCCAGCATCCGTTTCGGGGAGGCTTCACGATTGCGTGCGGACTGGCAGACGTCATTCGCCACGTCGAGGACTTCCGCTTCGTCCCGGAAGATCTGGCCTACCTCGCCACGCTCCCCGGCGGCGACGGGCGGCCGCTCTTCGGCGACGACTTCCTCGCTTACCTCGGCGACCTGCGCTTCACGGGCCAGCTCGACGCCACGCCCGAGGGCACCGTCGTATTCCCGAACGAGCCGCTGATCCGCGTGCAAGGTCCAATCGTCGAGTGCCAGCTTCTCGAGACCGCGCTGCTCAACCTCGTCAACTTCCAGACCCTCATCGCGACCAAGGCCGCCCGGGTCTGCCTGGCCGCCCGAGGGGAGCCCGTGCTCGAGTTCGGCCTCCGTCGCGCCCAAGGCGTCGACGGCGGCCTTTCGGCAAGCCGGGCCGCGTACATCGGCGGGTGCACGGCGACCTCCAACGTGCTCGCCGGGAAGCGCTTCGGCATCCCGGTGCGAGGCACGCACGCCCACAGCTGGGTCATGTGTTTCGACGAGGAGCGGGAGGCGTTCCGGGCATACGCCGAGGCCATGCCCAACAACTGCGTCTTCCTCGTCGATACCTACGACACACTGGAGGGGGTGCGTCACGCGGTGGAGATTGGTCGCACGTTACGCGAGGGCGGCCACCGTCTCCTCGGCATACGTCTCGACTCGGGCGATCTCGCAGCGCTCAGCACCGCGGCCCGCGAAATCCTCGACGCCGCCGGATTTCACGATGCCGCAATCGTCGCGAGCAACGACCTCGACGAGCAGATTATCGCCAGCCTCAAGGACCAGGGAGCGCGGATCGACGTGTGGGGCGTCGGCACCAAGCTCGTCACGGCGTACGACCAGCCCGCCCTCGGCGGCGTCTACAAGCTCGCCGCCCTGCGGAGCGCCGGCGGCCCCTGGGAGCATCGCATCAAGCTGTCGGAGCAGCCGATCAAGGTCTCCACTCCCGGTATTCAGCAAGTACGCCGATACGAACGCGACGGGCAGTTCGTGGGGGACGTGATCTACGACCTGGGCGCGGCACCCGACGGTGACTGGGTCCTCGTCGATGCGCACGACACGACGCTGGAGCGCCGGTTTCCGACACAACTACCCCACCGTGACTTGCTCGTCCCGATCTTCCGCGATGGAGTGCCGGTGTATGCCGCGCCGCAGCCCTCCGAGGCGCGAAAGAAGGCGCAGGAAGAGCTGGGCCGCTTGCCCGCGGCGTGCAAGCGTTTCCTCAACCCCCAGACCTACCCCACCGGTCTCGAGCGCGGGCTCTACGACCTGAAGCTCAGCCTCATCCGCCGCGCGCGCGGAGCAGCCGCATGACGACCTCGACGACACTGGTCTACGCCACGGAATCGTACGGCTACATGCTCCGCGCCCTCTGCGCCCTTCCGGGTTTCGAGGAGGGCGCGATGGAGCGAAGGCGTTTCCCGGACGATGAACGTTACCTCCGCCTCATCACTCCGCCGGCAGGCAGGAACGTGGCCATCCTCGGAGGAACGATCTCCGACGCCGACACGCTCGAATTGTTCGACCTCGCGTCCGGCGTCGTCACGGACGGTGCACGACGCCTCACGTTGGTCATCCCGTACTTCGGATGCTCCACCATGGAGCGCGCCGTCCACCCGGGCGAGATCGTGACGGCTAAGACGCGAGCCCGGCTCCTCAGCGCCATCCCCTCCGCGCCGGAAGGGAATCGGGCGCTCCTACTCGACCTTCACTCCGAGGGGCTCCCCTACTACTTCGAGGGAGGACTCGTCGCCACCCACCTGCACGCGATGCCGGTGGTCAGCGGCGCGGTGAAACGCCTCGGAGGAGACAACTTCGTGCTCGCCTGTACGGACGCGGGAAGAGCCAAGTGGGTTCAGCGGCTGGCCAACGAGATCGGCGTGGCTGCCTCCTTCGTCTTCAAGAGGCGCCACGACGACGGGTCCACCGAGGTCATTGCCGCCAGCGCGAACCTGCAGGGGCGTCGGGTGGTGATCTACGACGACATGATCCGCAGCGGAGGCACGCTCGTCGGAGCAGCCGAGGCCTATCGCGCCGCGGGCGCCACCAGCATCGCAGTCGTGACGACGCACGGGCTATTCTGCGGCGACGCGTTGCCCCGCCTCTGCCGCTCTGGCCTGTTTCAATCGATCGTCTGCACGGACAGTCACCCTCGGGCGCTCGAACTCCAAAGCCCCGAGCTCGCCGTAGAGTCGGTCGTCCCGCTCCTCGCGCGCGCCTTACGCCCACAGCCCCTTCCGGAGGCCTCATGAAAGCCCTCCTCCTTGTAGACCTTCAGAACGACTTCCTCCCCGGGGGGGCGCTCGCAGTACCTCGAGGGGACGAGGTCGTGGCCGTGGCCAACGCGCTGCTGTCCCGCTTCGACGTCGCGGTGGCCACGCAGGACTGGCACCCTGCCGAGCATGGAAGCTTCGCGCCGAATCATCCGGGCCGGTCCCCGGGCGAGGTCATCGACCTCGACGGCACCTCCCAGGTCCTTTGGCCCGCGCACTGCATCGCCGACACCCACGGCGCCGACTTCGCGGCGGAGCTCCAGCTGCAGCGAGTTCAGGGGGTGGTGAAGAAAGGCACTGACGCGGCCGTGGACAGCTACAGCGGCTTCTTCGACAACGGGCAGCGCCACGCGACGGGGCTGGAATCCTACCTTCGCGGGCGAGGGGTCACGCACCTCTTCGTGATGGGGCTCGCCACCGACTACTGCGTGAAGTTCACGGCGCTTGATGCGCGCCGGTTGGGCTTCGAGGTCTCCCTGGTCTCCGATGGCTGCAGAGCGGTGGATCTGCGACCGGGCGACGGCGAACGCGCCCTCGAAGAGCTCCGCAGCGCCGGGGTGCACATCGTGCATAGCAGCGCTGTGGCCACCGACGACCGCCAAACGCTCGTCGAAGGAAAGCACCTGAGGCTCGTCCGCTCCAGCAACGGATGGGAGCACGTCGAGCGAACGAACTGCACTGGCATCGTTCTGGTGGTGGCGCTGACGGAGAACGACCGGATGCTCTTCGTCGAGCAGTTCCGGCCCCCGGTCGGTGCGCGCGTCATCGAGCTTCCTGCCGGCATAGCGGGCGACCACGTCACGCACCGCCACGAGGCGCTCGAGAGCGCCGCACAGCGTGAGCTCGTGGAGGAGACGGGGTATCGTGCGGAAAGCCTGGTCATGCTGACGGCCGGCCCCCCCTCCGCGGGCCTTTCGACGGAGGTCGTCGCGGTGTACGGCGCGACCAACCTGCGGCGCGTCGCCCCCGGTGGCGGAGACGCCAGCGAGTCGATCGTCGTGCACGAGGTGCCCCTCGCGGAGGTCCACGGTTGGCTGCTCACGCAGCAGCGGCGCGGGTTGCTCGTCGATACCAAGGTCTACGCGGGGCTGTACTTCGCCCACCGGCTCGCTACGGAAGCGACACTCTGAGGGTGTACGTCCCCAGGTCCGACGCCGACCAGGAGTCCACCACCACCAGATAGTCCGTCGAGGTCGGCGCGCCGAGGGTCAACGACTCGGCGACTCCCGGCCCGACGCGATCCGACCACATTCCCGCGCAGGCGGCGTTAACGGCGTCCGTCGAACAGCTCGTGGCCGCCGGGAAGGCGTACAGCGCCGCGTCAAAGCCGCTCTCCGGCTGGAGCGCAAGCTGCACGGACCGGCCGGCAGGCACGGTGACGCGATAGTAGGCCTGCCCGCCCGACCAGGCCGCCTTGCCGCTTCCGCAGGTGATGCCGGATAGATCGTTGGTGAGCGGCCCGGTGTCCCCCGCCTCCACGAGTTCCTTTCCCACGCGCGCCGCCAGCGTCGCCGGCTGCACGCACGTCCCGTTTCTCGGCCCGGTCAGCTCCCTGAGCTCCACCTCGAAGGTCCCCGCGTCCTCGGGGGCGCGTCCTTCCACCGAGAACACGTACGTGCCCGAGGCCGGCGGGGAGAAGACCGTAGATCCCGCCTGCCCTGGTCCCACGACGACCGCACCTCCGCTGAGGCCTCCCGTCCCGCAGTCCGCAGGCAACGACGCGCACCCCGCACCGACCGCGAGCGCGGCGTTGAACGTGGGACGCAGGATGAACTGGTACGCTCGCTTCGCCACGAGCGGCACCGAATAGTAGGCCTGCCCTCCGAGCAACCGCGGTCCACCCGCGCAGCTCATCAGCGCGCCGAGATCGTTCAGCAGGCCCCGGGTGTCCCCGGAGACAACGAGGGGTCCGGCCGGCGCGGTGAGGGAAGCGGCCTGGCTGCACACCATGTTCTCCGGGGGAACGAAGGACTCGACGGTCAGCGTGAAGCGACCCGCCGCAGCGGGATCCACGCTGTCCACGACCAGGAGGTACGAACCGGATGCGGGCGGCGAAAACGCCGTGGCTCCGCTCCCCCCCGGCGGCACCTCTGCGAGGACTGTCCCGGTCAACCCACCACAATCCTGGTCCAGATTGGCGGGCCGACAGGACGCCGCCGCGTTCACCACGTAAAGACTCGCTCGGAAGTCCGGCTCGAGCCGGAGCCGATACCAGGTCTTCTCGCTGAGGGAAACCGAGTAGTAGACCTGGGGACCATCGAAGCTGAGCCCCAGGTTGCAGCCGATGGCCTGCCCGAATTCGTTCGGTGCACCCAGCGTCGAGCCGGAAACGCTCGCCTTCCCAGCCGAGAGTGCGAGTTGCTGCGGCGAAACGCAGGCGGCGTGGGCCGGCGCCGCGAACTCGCGGACCGACAGGGAATAGGACCCGTGATCGGCGCCGGACGCGCCATCCACCGCCAGGTGATACACGCCCGTCGCCAGCGGCGTGAACACCAGCGCCTGCGTCTCGCCCGCGGGAATGGTGCCTGTGGATCCCCCCGAGCTACCACGAGACGCGCAATCCGCGTTGATGATGTCGGGCGAGCAGGCGGAGAAGAGGTACAGGACTGCCGCAAACGACGGACGAAGCTCCAGCCGGTAGGATCTGCCTGCGGTGGCCGACAGCCGGTAGTAGCGCTGCGGGCCGGCGAGCGGTTCGGGGCGTCCGCAGCGGATGGCTCGCCCGTATTCATTGCTGGCCTGCGCCGTGGTGCCCTGCAGAACCAGCTCCCCGCCGGGCGGGGGCACGACGAGTGATCCGCCACCGCAGCGGTCCGTCTGGGAGGGCGCGACGTCGCGCGCGAAGAGGTCCGGGGTCGCCTCGAGCTGCGGCCGATCGACCCGGTGGTCCGCCGGGCCGGCGTCCCGACCGAGAGGGGCTTCGACGCATCCGCCTACGGCAACAGCGACGGCCAGGCCTGCCAAGCCCACTCGCCAGGTGCGTCCCCCGCGCCGCGCGCGTATGCGGTCTTTCGCCTCTTGCGCCAAGCCGCGCCAGTGTACCACGCCTCGAGAACGGGACGGGCGTCGGCGGGCGATCGCTTCACGCCCGGGAACTCCCGCTCCCGAAAGGGGGACGGAGCTACAACTGTGTTATCCTGCGGGGCAGTAGCGCGTGGGCGCGCGACCCTACGCCGCCCCGAAGCCGCCGCGGTGGAGCGGGAGGCCGGTCATGAATGGTGCCCTATGAGCGGAACGGCGAATCGGCAGACGCCGCGCACGAATCCTCGCAACCTCGAACTGGCCACGGTGTACCGCGATCGCCGGAACCTTCCGTACGAGCAGGCGCTCGAACGCCTCGAGGAACTCGCTGAGGTCTACACGGTCTTCAGCGTGATCGGCGTGGTGAAGGACGTATCCGACGGCGGCCTGGGCCTTCGCTTCGAAGGCCAGCAGATCATGGCCGACAACCTCCTGCACCCGGGGGAAAGGTACATCCTGAAGCTCGCGTTCCGCGCCAGCGACGTGCCGAACGAGCTGGGGGCGTACGCGCGCCGCGAGGAGAACTACGTCAACCTGCTCGTCAAGGGTTCCTGCCGGTGGTACCAGCGCTCGGCCACCCTCTCGGCCGCCGGCTTCGAGATCTCCGGTGACACGCCCTCCGACGTGACGAGCTTCCTCCGCGAGCACTTTCAGCTCGGGTAGCGACGCGCGCGCACGCGGCCGGTTCGAGGCGGGCGGCTGCAGGCCTTGCGACGGCGCCTGAGGATTCGTCTTGGGGGGAGGCGTCGGACGGTTAGGTCAGGCGGGGGGGTCGTCGAGACTACGGAGCGACGGCTTGAGGCTTGCGGCTACTGGGCCTGGAGCTGCTGAACGAGCTGGTCCATATTCCCCTGCCCCTGGCCGAGGCCACCCTGACGCGCCGCCTGGCCGTTCCCCTGGCCCTGTCCATTCATCGCCGCCACCGCCTCTTGCTTCAGCAGGCCCGACGCGACGAGGGACTGCATGATTCGCTGCTGGCTGGTGACATTGAGCTGCGCGATTTGCCCGAGGAGGGCCTGCTCACGCTGCTCCGCCCGGCGGCTCACGATCTTGTTCACGATGACGCCCGTCGCGAGGGAGAACACACCGGCGACCGCAATCGTCGGGAGCACCGGGGCGATGATCCCGCCCAGGAACACCGCCGCAGTACCAAGCCCGGCGATGATCCCCTTGCCAGCGACGGTACCGATACCAAACGCCCCGAGGCCCAGCACCAGGCGGTTGCCCAGGACCTTCCGGATGAAGCTCGGACGCTTCGCGCCCTCGGTCATCGGCGTCAGGCCGCCGAGCTGCTCCGCACCCTGCTGCAGGCCCTGCTGCTCGAGGCCCTGCTGCAGGCCCTGCTGACGGCCCTGCTGGCGCCCACCCGGGCCCTGCTGCTGGAGCGCCTGGTCCATCTCGGCGAGCTCTCCCTGGCCACCCTGGAGCGCACCCTGCTGCACCTGGCCCTGGGTACGCCGCGTCTGCTTCGGCGTCTGGACGACCTTCTTCCCCTGGGTCTGGAGCGGCGCCTGGACGTGCTGGCCCTGAGCCGCCGGCACCTCGCTCGCCACCTGGTGCTGCGCCTGTACCGCGGCAGGCTTCGCCTTCTTCGACCCGCTGATCTTCACCGCGCCACCCTCCAGGGCCGCGCTAAGCGTCGCGAAGTTGGACTTCAGCATGTGCTCGCCCGCGGCGATGACCGCCTTCGGGGCACGGCCTTTGATGACCTTTCCGGTCTTCTCGCTCACGCGGCCCTTGTAGGCCCACTTGCCGTCCGCGGCCTGCTCGAAGACGAACTTGCGGCCCGCATTGTCCTGCACGACGCGCTGGTTCGCAGCCACCCCCTTGCCCGCCCCCGCGACCACGTTCAGCTCGAGGCGCCCCTGCAGGCCCGCGTGGTTGCGGACCTGGCCGTTGTTCAGGTACCGCCCCATCTGCGGCGAGAGCTGCGCATACCGCCCAGCGTTGCGACCACCGCCGCCCGCCTGCTGCATCGGCGCCTGCCGTGGTGAGGCCATCGCCGCCTGCGGCAGCGCCAAGAGCAATCCGAGAAACAGTGCCGCCAACCTCGAGGACTTCCCGCTATGCATCGCCCGATCTCCTGAAAGGGGGTTTTCCGTCGTCTTGGGCCCTACATACAGCAAGCTACATGCCATCGGCGGCGCTGGGCCCAACATTCTCCAACGGCCTAACATTCCGCGGATTTCAAGGTTGCCGGGTCGCGTGGCTGGCCGCTCCACAACCGCCGCTGGGGTCGAGTGGCCCTACTTGCCTGGCGCCTCACAGAGCCAGAAAGCGGTCCGCCCAGAGGAAAGGAGGATCCCGTGCGGCGCCGCTGCGAGGCCTGCGATGGGCGCCGGAGGGTCTCGTCGGGGAATGTTCGGCAGGGAGGATCCGCGGTGCCGCGGACCATCCCTGGTTCGGCGGATCCGTCGTGCGCAACGGAGGACGGGCGCTGGATCCTCCGTGAGCTCCCGGAAGATCTGCCGCGTGGTTTCGCCAGACCCAAGGCCCCCCCAGGCGGCGTGAAGGACAAAAAAAAAGAGGGCCTCAGGCGTTACCCTGAGGCCCTCAAAAATCCCGGCGACGTCCTACTCTCCCACACAGTTGCCCGTGCAGTACCATCGGCGCTGGAGGGCTTAACTTCCGAGTTCGGGATGGGTATCGGGTGTTTCCCCTCCGCCATAGTCGCCGGAAACTTATGTCGATTTGCTTGCTAGCGCCGTTCAAGAACGGGTATCACTGGACACTGGACTGACCTCCATCCCGTCACCCACGTGTTGGCTGCGAACGGTAAAGAAAATGGTCAAGCCTCACGGCCGATTAGTACCGGTAAGCTCCACGCATTGCTGCGCTTCCACACCCGGCCTATCAATCTCGTGGTCTTCAAGTGGCCTTCAGGGACCCGAAGGTCCAGGGATTGCTAATCTTGAGGCTGGCTTCCCGCTTAGATGCTTTCAG
>JADLHG010000059.1 GCA_020848905.1 Deltaproteobacteria bacterium | reverse complement strand
GCCCGTGCCGCCCGAGGCGGTCGTTGAGTCGCCGGGCGAGGCGAATCGCCAGGCCCCTGAGCCCCTTCATCAGGACGTCCCGGTCCTTGGCCTCGGTGATGAGGTGCAGGTGGTTCTTCTGGATCGAGTAGTGGGCGAGATTGAGCTCGTGGCGGCCGAGCGCCGCCCGAAATGCGCCCTCGATCACCCGGAGCTGCGGCTTGGCGCGCAGGTTGGGTAGGTCTGACACGACCTTCATCGTCACGTGCACCGGAAAACGGCTCGCGAGGAGCGGTCGCATCCGATGGGGCGGGCCGCTGCCAGGCCGTTTCTTCCGACCCGCCCCTTTGCGCTTCCCGCCCCAGCCCGTCGCCTCCCGCATACGTAGTGGAAGCTGCTTCGCAGAACCCGCTGCGGCACGTGTGCCCGCAGACCGGTCACTACCCGAGGAGGATTTGCGTTTGCGTGCCAGCATGAATAAGGCTAATACTAGCAAAGTGCTGGTCTGCCGTCAAGCGATGTCCTTGCACGAACACAAGACCAGAACAACAGCCCCCACACGCGAACCCCCCTCCCCGTCGCACCGATCCACCCCCGCCCTTTGCGTGCGCCCACTGCCGCCCGCGCTCACCCCAAACCGGCCGCGTGCGTTCACCGCCACCCGCCGCATTCTCCCCCGCCGCCTTCCCCCCGCTTGTCCGCGGATCCGGAGGTTCGTATGATGCGGGCTGCGGCCACGACGACGGATGCCATCGCGAGCGAAGAGCTATCGCCACCGGTCGGCCGCGCGGCGGCGGACGCTCGTGACAGTGCTGGGGGTGCTGCTCACGCGCGACGCCGCGGCGCAGCTCGCGGGGGGCCCTCCGGAGCCCCCTGAGGCGACCGGCGCGTCCGCGATGGTTCCCACTGCCACGGGGAGCCTCACCCCCGACGTGGTGTACGAGGATCTGGCCTACACGCTTCGCGACCGCTCCTTCCGCTCGGTCTCCATCTCGCCGCACCAGCCCGGCGTGGCCTACGTCACCTCGTACGACGGCTACGTCTGGCGCACGGTCGACGGCGGCAAGACCTGGGAGGAGTCGCGACTGATCGTGGACGCGCGTCCCTTCTTCGGCGACTCCGGCCAGCGGATGTACTTCGGCTCGCACCGACGGAGCGCCCCGGCCTGGGACCCGCTGCACGCCGACACGGGCAGCCCCGGCGAGCTGCTCCGCGGCTCGGCCATCGGGTCGCGCTACGGCTTGATGAGCATGCGCCTCGAGCCGATCCGGGGGGGCGGTGTGGGCCGCTCGGCGGCGGCGGCCAACGTCAACTTCGGGGCCGGGCTCCCCGGCGGGGCGCCTCGCTTGCAGCTCCTCGTGCGAAAGCTCGGCAAGCCCACCTCGGGGATCAATCTGAAGCAGGTGCTCGTCCAGCGCGGCAGCCGCCCCACAGAGGTGCGCTTCGTGGTGGTGCACCCGCGTCAGCCGAAGGTGCTCTTCGCCTGCACCCTCTTCGGCCTCTACAAGAGCTACAACGGCGGTCTGAGCTGGGTACGCATCTTTCTCGGCGACACCCCGGGGTCGCGCCGGGCGCTGCACCTGGCGGTAGACCCGAGCGATCCACGCCGCGTCTTCCTGGCCACCGGGGACGGCGTCTACGAGTCCTCCGACGGGGGAGAGAGCTTCCAGCGCTCGACGCGGCAGGGCGTGGGGGGGGGCCGCGTGAACTGGCTCTACTTCAATCCGCACGACCCGCGCTACCTCTTCGCCGGGACCGACGTGGGCCTTCTGCGCTCCGCCGACAGCGGCCGCACCTGGAACTGGATCTACTTCACGACCTATCCGCCGGCGCGCGTCGTGCGCAGCGTGGTCATCGACCCGGCGGACAAGAGGTCCGGTTACATCGCGACCCACGACGGGCTCTTCGCCACCTCCGACCTCTTGACGGGGGGGCTCGAGGGGTGGCGCCGCCTGGGTGGGCTGGCCTTCACCGGCAACGAGCTCACGCGCATCGTGGTCTGTCGCCGCCACAAGGGACACCTCTGGACGCTCACCAACACCGGCATTCCGTCGGTGACCAACGCCGACAACATGGACACCGGCGGTGCGTTCGTCTGGGAGACCGTCGACGGTGGCGAGACCTGGAAGGTGATCTACTCGGGCTTCACGGGCGGCTCGATCACCTGGTTCGACGCCGACCCGCACGACCCGGACCTCCTCTGGATCACCTGGTCGAACGCGGTGCACCGCATGGTGCGGCGCCCCGTGGGGCAGACCGCGGCGGAGCTCTCGGCCGAGCGAAAACGGCGCGTGCAGGACCTCCTCGACGGCAAGACCCTACCCACGGTGAGCGAGGTGATGCTGGCCGCGCGCCGCTACACCGGCACCGACGTGGGACCGCTCCTCGCCTACCGCGCGCGGGCGCGGCTCAAGCCCTTCGTGCCACGGCTCGACGCGGCGTACAGCGTTGGCCGCCTCCGCGACTACCCGGTGCTCGCCAGCGCCCTCTATCCGGTCCTCCCCTTCTTCCGGCGCGAGACGCTCAGTGGGACCTACTCCGAGCTGCGGCTGATGCTCACCTGGGACCTGAGCGACGTGGTCTTCAACCTGCACGGGTCGCTCTTCGGGCGGGCCGAGCGCATCCGCGACGAGATCGGCAGTCAGGTGCTGGTCACCGTCACGCGCCTCTACGGCGAGCTTCGGCGGCTGCACCTGCGCATGGCCGCTGCGCCCCCGGAGGAGCTGCGCGTTCGGCTTTTGTGGAGGCTCCGCATCGAGGAGCTGGAGTCGTACCTGGACTTCGCCACCGGCGGCTACCTCGCGCGCTTCCGCCGCGGCGACCAGCCCTCGGGGCTGGATACGAAGTTCTTCACGCGCTGGGAGTGACGCCCGACCGGGGCGTCGAGCGGTCGAACGTTCTACCTACCCGTCGTCGCCGGCACGGCCGCCGCGTCGCTTCGGATTCGCCGCGATGACCTTCTGTGCCAGGGCCGCGGGGAGCGGGGAGTAGGCCAGAAACTCCATGCTCGAGCTCGCGCGCCCCGAGCTGAGCGAGCGCAGCGTGGTGGTGTAGCCGAACATCTCGGCGAGCGGCACCTCGCCGTGGATCTTCTGCAGGCCGGGACGCGCGGGGTCCATCCCCGTGACGCGGCCGCGGCGCCGGTTGACGTCGCCGTGAATGTCGCCCACGTACTCCTCGGGGCTGACGATCTCGAGCTTCATCATCGGTTCGAGGAGCTGCGGCCCGCCCTGCATGAAGGCCGCCTTGAAGGCCTGCGAGGCGCAGATCTTGAACGCCATCTCCGACGAGTCCACCGCGTGAAAAGAGCCGTCCTCGAGCACGACCTTCACGTCCACCACCGGAAAGCCGGCGAGCACGCCGTCGGCCACGGCCAGCTCGCAACCCTCCTCGATCGCCGGCACGAACTCGCGCGGAACGCGCCCACCGACCACCTCCGAGACGAACTCGAAGCCCTTCTGCGGGTTCGGCTCGACGCGCAGCACCACGTGCGCGAACTGCCCCTTGCCGCCGGTCTGCTTGACCAGCCGGTGGTTGATCGACGCGGGCTGGGTCATGGTCTCGCGGTAGGCCACCTTGGGGGCCGAGGTCACGACCTCCACACCGAAGTCGGTGCGCAGCCGGTCCACGATGATCTCGAGGTGCAGCTCCCCCATCCCGGCGATGATCGTCTCGGCCGTCTCCTCGTCGGTGCGCACGATGAACGAGGGGTCCTCGAGCGCGATGCGGTGCAGCGCCTTGCCGAGCGCTTCCTCGCCCTTGGTGTTCGGCGCCTTGACCGCCATGCTGATCACCGGCACCGGCACGTGGATCTTCTCCAGCAGGAGCGGGTGGTCCGGGTCGCAGAGCGTGTCGCCCGTCGTCGCGCCCTTGACGCCGATGAGCGCCACGATCTCGCCGGGCCCCGCCTTCTCGAGCTCCTCGCGGTCCTTGGCCCGAATGCGCAGGATGCGCCCCGCGCGCTCGCGCTTGCCCTGGGTCGCGTTGAAGAGCGGCTGCCCCGACGTCAGCGTCCCCGAGTAGATGCGCGTGAAGGTCTGCTGCCCCACGTACGGGTCGTGCATGATCTTGAAGGCCAGCGCCGAGAGGGGCTCGTCGGGCAGAGGCCTGCGCTGCACCGTGACCTCCGCGTTGTCCGGGTCGGTGCCGCTGACGGCGCCCACGTCCACGGGCGAGGGGAGGAGCCGCCCCACCGCGTCCAGCAGGAAGCGGATGCCGAGGTTCTTGTACGCCGCGCCGCAGAGGACCGGGGTGATGCGGGAGGCCAGCGTCGCCTCGCGGGCCGCGCGCCAGAGCTGCTCGGGAGAGGGCTCCTTGCCGTGCACGTAGAGGTCCATCACCTCCGCGTCGAGCTCCGCCAGTCGTTCGATCAGGTCGTGGCGCCGCTTCTCTGCCTCGTCGACCAGGAGCGCCGCCGCAGCCGCCGCGCGATGCTGCACGTCGGGATCGTCGGGGTTGTGGGCCAGCTCGGCCTCGAGCGAGATGAGGTCGATGACGCCGTAGAAGGTGCTGCCGGCCCCGATCGGCACCTGCATCGCCACGGTGTGGGCGTCCAGCCGGTCGTTCATGTCGCGCAGACAGCCGGCGAAGTCGGCGCCCTCGCGGTCCATCTTGTTGATGAAGGCCAGGCGCGGCACGCGGTAGCGCTCGGCCTGGTTCCAGACCGTCTCGGACTGGGGCTCGACGCCGTCCACGCTGCTGAAGACGGCCACCATGCCGTCGATCACGCGCAGCGACCGCTCCACCTCGATCGTGAAGTCGACGTGGCCGGGGGTGTCGATGATGTTCACCGCCCAGTCCTCCCAGCGGCACGAGATGGCCGCCGAGGTGATGGTGATCCCCCGCTCCTGTTCCTGCTTCATGAAGTCCATCGTGGCTTCGCCGTCGTGGACCTCGCCCAGCCGGCGCGTCACGCCGGTGAGGAACAGGATGCGTTCGGTGAGGGTCGTCTTGCCGGCGTCGATGTGTGCGGCGATGCCGATATTTCGAAGCTGATCGATGGCAGCCATGCGTTCCTTGTCGTCAGTGGTTTCCCCCGTCACCGCCCGGAGGCTCATTGTGCACGGGGGAGAAGCGCGACGTCGAGTTTATGCGTTGGGGAGGGTCTGTGCTCGGACGGGGTCAGACCTGGATGGCGTGGCGCGCGCGTCCGCCTTCGCGATAGAACTGTTTCCAGAGGTAGATGTAGCCCTCGCGTAGGCGCTCGGCGGTGTAGTTCTTGGGCCGGTAGGTCGGATTCGCGTCGTTGAACAGGCTCCAGTCGCGCGTGATGAGGCGGTCCTCGGCGAGGAGCTGCCGCCAGAGCGGGGTGCCGGGGTACGGGGTCAGCGTCACGAACTCGGCGGTGTTGATCTTGGCCTTCTCGGCGAACTCCAGCACCTGGTCGAAGACGCCTTCGTTCTCCGCGTCGTGCCCGACGAGCAGCGACGCGTACACGCCGAGCCCCTCGTCGAAGACGCGCTTCACCGCGTCCAGGCAGGCCTGGTAGCTCGCGGCGTCGGGCTTGGCCTCGAAGGCCTTCATCGACATCCGGTCGAAGCCGAAGACCATGTAGATCGAGATGGCGTTCAGCTTGCGCAGGAACTCGAAGTACCCGGGGGCGGCCTTCGTGACCTGCACGGGGCTCGCGCCGGTATAGGCCACCGACGGGCCGGCACCGACGACCGCCGACATGGCCTCGATGTAGTGCCCGTAGACCTTGGCCGTCGGGAAGCTCGAGGTGTCCTCGGTGAGCGAGATGTAGCGCTTCTTGCCGCCCTCGGAGATGGCGTCAAAGTTCTTCGCGAACCACGAGGGCTGGACGAAGCGCATCGAGCGTCCCATGTACTCGGGGATCGCGCAGCTCATGCAGCGCAGCGGACAGCCGCGCGAGAGCTGCAGCGCGTAGTCCACCGTCAGCTCGCCCTGCTTGCCGGCGCTGCGGTAGCCGCCGGGGCCTTCCTTGGCGAAGTAGAGGTCGTAGCGGGGGACCGGCAGGCGCGAGAGGTCGTACGGCTCGCGCGCCTCGTAGCGGGGTCGGAGCTGTCCACGCTCGGCGTCGTAGAGGATCTCGGACCAGACAGGCTCACCCTCACCGAGGCAGATGGCGTCCACGTGCGGCGCCATCTCGTCCGGCATCAGGGTCGAGAAGATCCCTCCCACCACCACCTTCGCCCCACGGGCGCGGAACTGGTCCGCGATGGCCATGGCGCGCTTCGCCGCGGGGGTGAAGACCGGCATCGCCACCAGGTCGAACGGCTCGTCGAACGGGAGCGCCTCCAGGCGGTCGTCGTAGAACGAGACCTCGTGGTGCTCGGGCGTCAGCGCGGCCAGGATGGCGATGCTCATGGTCGGGGAGCCGAGGTAGCTCCCCGAGGAAACGATGTCCTTCAGCTCCGGATTAGCCTGGGCGTGGCGGATGTACGACGGATAGATGAAACAAATACGCATCCACAGCTCCTGGTTGGCCCAGTCATGCACCCGAAACTGGCGCGGCGGGGGGCCACCAAGGCCAGGCGCGAGCGGTCTTCACAGCCGGGGTGATATAGCGCACCCCAATGGCCGGTCCAAGCGAGATCGTGCCTTTTCGGCAATACCGTTCGGTGTTCTACCCTTGGGGGCGGGGTCCGGCCTCGGCGCTTGCCGCGACGACCGCCTGGTCCGGGTCTCCGCCGACCTCCGGCTCGTCGTCGGGGCGTGTTCCGCGCTGCTCGGCGCGCTCCTTGCGTCGCTCGGCCTTGGCCTGGGCGCGCTCGCGCTGCGCCTGTTCACGCTGACGTTTCTGAATCGAAGGTCTGATGTTGCTGGCCATCTCGTCTCTCCACTTCCGAAGGTAGGGGACCTCTTACGACCAGGTGGCCGTCCGGTCGTCGGGCCGTTCCTTGCGCGCGCGCCGCAGCGCCTCGTCCGCTTCGCGCGTATGGGCCTTGAGCGTCGACACGTTTCCCTTGCGATGCACGAGCCAGCGCGTGAGCTGGGCCACCAGGTCGCGCCCCACCTCTTCGCGAACCACCGTGTCCTCGAGCCAGCCTGCGGAGCTCTCCGTGAGGCGCCACCCGGTCTCCAGGTCCGTCAGATGCAGGATGTCTTCTCGTTCCATGCCAAACCGCCTTCCCGCCCCGGTGAGGGCATCGGCCACCTACATCCTTGTCATCTCGGACGGGGCTGCCAGGGGCAGACGGCGGGAGAGGGAGACAAAGACAGATCTCACGTTAGCACGCCGGCCCGGCGCGCGCCGCAAGTTCCGCCGGGGCGCCGGGTGTGATCGCGCACCGTCGGTCAAGGGTGCCGGGGGAGATGGTGGCACTGGCCAGGGAAGGGTGGGCGAGAAAGCGGGCGGTCGTGGGCGCATGCGGAGGGCGGGGGTAGATCGGTGCGGCGGGGAGGGGATGTTTGTTCGTGCAAGGACTTGTGCAACCACGGACATGCTTGACATCAGACCCAATTGTGCTAGTATTGGCCTTATTCATGACGGCACGTAAACGCAAATCCTCCTCGGGAGATGACCGGACTTCGGGCACGCGTGCGACGGCGGGTTCTGCGAAGCAGCTCACGTTGCCACGGCGGGAGGCGACGGGCTGGGGCGGGAAGCGGAAGGGTGCGGGGCGGAAGAAGAAGCCGGGCAGCGGCCTGCCGCATCGGATGCGGCCGCTGCTCGCGAGCCGTTTTCCGGTGCATGTGACGATGAAGGTCGTGTCAGACCTGCCCGACCTGCGCGCGAAGCCGCAGCTCCAGGTGATCGAGGACGCCCTTCGGGCGGCGCTCGGCCGCCACGGGCTCAATATCGCGCACTACTCGATCCAGGAGAACCACCTGCACTTCATCGCCGAGGCCAAGGACCGGGACGTCCTGATGAAGGGGCTCAGGGGCCTGGCGATTCGCCTCGCACGGCGACTCAACGACACCCTCGGGCGCCACGGGCGGGTCTTCGCCGACCGCTACCACCAGCGCATCTTGCGCACGCCGAGCGAGACCCGGCACGCCGTCGCCCAGGTGCTCCAGAACCGACGGAAGGACGTCGCGCCGGTGCCGCCCTCGGGAGAGCCCACGGTCGGCGAGCCACGCACCTGGCTCCTGCAAACGGGGTGGAAGCTGCGAGGGAAGCTGCCTACCGACGAAGTTCCAGAAAGCTGAGCTTCGACCGGTACGGAGTGCCTGCCGCCCCGGGGGCGCCGGTCACAGCGGCGCGAAGAGGCGCGGCGCCACGTGCGCCAGAAACCGCTGGCCCATGTGCTGGTAGCCCGCGTCGCTCGGGTGGAGCTTGTCGGGGACGAGGTGGGCGTGGTCCGCGCCGAGGAGCGTGAGGCCATCCACGTAGAAGATCTGCTCGTCCCCCGCGGCGGCGAGCCGCGAGACGGCGTCGGCCACGAGCGCGCGCAGGTCGGGCAAGCTCAGGCCGTCGCGGTTCTTCTCCTCCTCGCCGAAGCCGCACCAGATGGGGGAGATCACGGCGAGCGGCGTGCGCTCGTGCTTCTCGCGCAGGGTCTTCACGAAGCCCACGATGGCGGGCACCAGGCTGCGCTGGTTCAGGCTCGCGGCGTAGTGGATGTTGATGCCGACCTTCAGGCTGAGCGCGTCGGCCGGCAGGTCGCGCATCACGCGCGCGAAGAGCGGGTCCAGATGGCACTGCCCGATGTAGCCGAGGCAGGTCAGGTTCACGTTCAGGTGGCGCGCCACGTGGGCGGGCCAGATGCGCGTGGGGCTGAAGGCCTGCGCGCACTGCGTGATCGAGCTGCCGTAGGTCACCCAGCGGGGGCGCAGGTCCTCGTAGGGGTGCGCGTAGCTCGCGCCGCCGAGCGCCACGCGGTGCAGGCGGAGGTCGGTGTAGTGCGGAAGCCAGAGCTCGAGGAGCTTCTTTCCGCGGGGGAGCTCCTCGATGGCGGTCGTGGTGCGGTCGTCGGTCGACATGCTGCCCACGAGCTCTCCGTCGCAGCAGACGTCGAAGGGCCTTCGGTCCTCGCCGGCGGAGAAGGCGATCTCCACCGCGGTCGCGTCGGTGATGCAGGCCAGCCGCGCGCCGGCCGGCATGCGCGCGTGCAGGAGCAGCTCGTCCGGGGGGTAGAGCACCTTCTCCGGGTGCGGCAACCGCCAGACCACCACGCCGTCAGAGGAGGCCTCGATGGAGATGGCGCCGTGGAAGAGGGCGAGGCCCGCCTCGCTGGTCAGGGGCAGCTCGATGCTGGACATCCGTGAGACTCCTGGAGGACTCCGTGGGGCCGACCGTCGTCGGCTACAGCGAAAAGAGGGCGCGTCGGCGGTATTGCTCGATGACCCGCGGGATCCCCTCTTCGAGGTCCACCGTGGGATCGTAGCCCATGCAGCGCTTGCCGTGCGAGACGTCCATGTTGCCGCGCTTCGGCACGCGCCGCTCCTTGTCGTCGGCGACGCGCTCGATCACCGCCCCGGGGAGGGCGCGGCAGACGATCTCCGCCGCCTCGAGGTTCGTGCGCGCCCGGCCGCGCGTCAGGTTGAAGGCCTGGTTCGCCGCCCCGTCGGCAAAGAGCGCCCGGAAGAAGCCGTCGGCCGCGTCGTCGACGAAGGTGTAGTCGGCCCGGCCCTCGGGGTCCCAGAGGAGGATCGGCTCGTTCGCGAGCGCGCGCCGGATCATGAAGTCGATCAGGCGCCCGCGCGAATCGCCGTACCCGTAGACCGCTGCGGGGCGCATGATCACGTGCTCGCGCTTGGCCTGCTGGCAGGCGATGACCGTCAGCTCCTCGCCGATGAGCTTGGTCCGGCCGTAGACGTCGATCGGCACGCGCGGGTGGTCCTCCTTCACCGGGTCGGTCAGGAAGTCGCCGTAGGCGAAGCTCGACGAGGTGTAGACGAAGCGCCGCACGGGTTGGTCGGCGAGCGCTCGCAGGCAGTGGATGAGCCCCGTCACGTGGATGTCCACGGCGGTGTCGGGGTTGTTGCGCGACTCCGAGGCGAGGAGTGACGGCAGAAAGACCGCCAGCTCGGGGCGCGTCTCGGCCACGGCGGCGCGGACCCGCTCGGCGTCGCGGATGTCGCCCTCCACGATGGGGGCCATCGCTCGCACGGCCTCGATACGCTGGGCCTGCACCTCGGCGAGGAGCGGCGAGCTTCCCGCCGCAGGGTGGAAGTTGTCGTAGACCGCCACGCGGTGGCCGGCCTGGGTCAGGCGCCGCACCAGATGACTGCCGATGAAGCCGCTGCCGCCGAAGACGAGGATGTTGCTCACGTCGATACCTCCTTCACGGGACCGCGCGCGGCGCCGCCCCGTCGAGCGTAGAAATCACGGATCGCCGCCACCACGCGCGTCAGCTCGTCGTCGGTGAGCTGCGGGAAGACGGGCAGGCAGAGCGACCGCTGCGCGAAGGCCTCGGCCACGGGCAGGTCTCCCGCGCGGTGGCCGAGGTAGGTGAAGCAGGGCTGCAGGTGGAGCGGCGGCGCGTAGTAGACCTCGGCCTGCACGCCGACCTCCCAGAGGTGGCTCATCAGGGCGTCGCGCGCGTCAGCCTGCACGGTGTACTTGTGATAGACGTGCCGAGCTCCCGGCGCGACGTGGGGGACCACGAGCTCGGGTAGCGCACCGAGCTCCGCGTCGTAGCGCGCGGCGATCGCGGCCCGCCGGGCGCTCCAGGCCTCGAGGCGCGGCAGCTTGGCCCGCAGGACCGCGGCCTGCAGCGGGTCGAGGTGGCTCTTGAGCGCGATATGGGTGTGCACGTTCCGCTCGGGCGAGCCGTGATTGCGCAGCACGCGCAAGGTCCTCGCCAGCGCGTCGTCGTCGGTGACGAGCATTCCCGCGTCCCCCCAGGCGCCGAGGTTCTTGCTCACGTGGAAGCTGAAGCAGGCGAGGTGTCCGAAGGCCCCCGCCGGTCGGTCCCCGAGCGCCGCGCCGAGGCTCTGCGCGCAGTCGGCGACGAGCGCGAGGCCGCGCTCCTTCGCGAGCGCCTCGAAGGCCGGCAGGTTTGCCACCTGTCCGTAGAGGTCCACGGGGAGGATGGCCCGGGTGCGCGGTGTGATGGCCGCGGCGGCCCGCGCCGGGTCGAGCGTGTAGGTGCGGGGGTCGATGTCGGCGAAGACCGGGCGCGCGCCGACCCGCGCGATGGCGGCGGCCGTGGCGTAGAAGGTGAGCGGGGTGGTGATCACCTCGTCGCCGGGACCGAGCTCGAGGGCCATCAAGGCCAGCACCAGCGCGTCGGTCCCCGAGGCCACTCCGACGGCGTGCCGCCTCCGGGCGAGCGGCGCGATGGCCGCCTCGAGCTCCTTGACGTGCGTGAGGTCGAAGAAGCGCCCCTCGGCGAGAAAGGGCCGGACGAGCGCGTCGATGTCGGCCGCCGTCTCTCGGTATTCACGCGACAGATCGAAGAGCGGAACCGTCATGCGCGCTCCTCCGCGAGGAAAAAAGGGGACGAGAAGGGAAAGCGCGCGACCTCGTCGAGGCCTTCGGGGCGGAGCGCGAGGACGCGTCCCTCGGGGACCAGGCGAAAGTCGTCGCCCGCCCGGGCGCTCGAGAAGCGCGGCCCCGCGGGCGGCGTCTCGACGAAGAGCGAGGACATGACGCGCCAGAGGTACGCCGTGCCGTCGCGCTTGTCGAAGGCCCAGCAGGCCTGCTGGCCGTCGAGGCGCCGCACCGTCTCGCCGATCGCGTGGGGGAGGGCGTGCCCGGCGCGCAGGTGCTCGTCGATTCCGCCGAGGATCACCTGGCTGTCCACCGGTCCGAGCCGCCACGTCGGGAAGGCCCGGTGGTTGAGCAGGATGCCGTTGTGGGCCAGCGCCACGCGGTCGGTCTCGAAGGGGTGGAGCCGGGCGGCGTCGTCACCGCGTCCGTCGGTCGGTGCGCAGAGGTGCACGAGCACGGTCCGCGCGTTCGTCAGCGGAAGGCGCTCCGCCGCGAAAGGCTCGAGGGAGCGCACGACCAGGGTGGTCTCGCCGGTCGAGACGAGCGCCCCGAAGCCGCGACCGCCGCGGGCCTGGTTCGCCTCGGCGAGCCGGTCGAGCTCTGGCGCGTCGATCGAGCCCAGGCTGCCGAAGATGCCGCACATGGACTACTCCTGCGCCCCCGCGCTGAGCGGATCGGCGAGGCCCAGGTCGGCGAAGGCCTTGCGTCGCTCCGCGCAGGTCAGGCAGCGGCCGCAGGGGGCCGCGTCGCCCTGATAGCAGGACCAGGTCTGCGCCAGGTCCACGCCGAGCTCGAGCGCCAGCCGGAGGATCTCCGTCTTGTTGCGGTCGATGAGCGGAGCGAGGACCTGCACCGGCTGCTTGCGGTTGAGCGCGAAGACGGCGTTCAGGCGCTCCACGAACTCGGCCGTGGTGTCCCAGTAGCCGTAGACGTCGTGCCGCTGCGCGCCGTAGTAGAGCTCCGCCGCACCGAGGGTCTCGGCCTGCGCGGCGGCCAGCGCGAGCAGGATCGTGTTGCGGTTCGGCACGTAGGTCTTCGGCTGCGGGTCCCCGAGGACCGAGAGCCCGTCGGGGACGGCGGCCTGAGGGTCCACGAGGGCGGAGCTCGCGAAGAGCTGCACGAGGGCCGAGATGTCGAGCCGCCGCAAGGGGAGGCCCAGCGCCGCGCTCTGCGCCTCGGCGCAGGAGAGCTCGCGCCGGTGGCGCTGTCCGTAGTCGAAGGCGAGCGGCGTGACCTGACGTTCGAGCCGCCGCGCCACGTAGTGGAGCAGCGTCGTGCTGTCGAGACCTCCGCTCAGCAGCACGACCGCCGGGATCATCGGCGGCCGTCCCCCGCGAGCCGCAGGGTGGAGAGGAACTCCTCGCGCGTGGTGTGCTCCTTGAAGCGGCCGCGGAACTCCGAGCTGCTCATGATGGCCGGCGTCTCGACCCCGCGCATCGACATGCACAGGTGCTCGCCGCGCGCCATCACCGCCACGTCGGGCGAGCCGGTGGCCGTGCCGATCTCCTCGGCGATCTGCGCTACCAGCCGCTCCTGGATCTGCAACCTGTGGGCGTATTTGTGAGCGATGCGCGCGAACTTCGACAGCCCGAGCACGCGCTCGCCCGTGATGTACCCGACGGAGACGTCGCACCAGAAGGGGAGCAGGTGGTGCTCGCAGAGCGACCAGACCCGCATGCCGCTCACGGCCACGAGCTGCCCCGACGAGGCGCTGGCGAAGCTCGTGTCCATGCGCCCCGGCTGGTGCTCGATGAATTCGCGCCACCAGCGCGCGTAGCGCTGCGGCGTGTCCTTGAGGCCGTCCCGTTCGGGATCCTCGCCGAGGGCCACGAGCAGCTCGCGACCGAGGCGCACGAGGCGCGGGAAGTCCACGCGGCGCGGCGGCTCCTTCGGGCGGGGCGCAACGTCGCTCTCGTAGATCTCGGGGTCGAAGGCCAGGTCAACAGACCGAAGGTGCATGGGTACGGCTCCGAGCGGCTAGGGTGAATCTTCCAACGCCCGGGTCGGGAGTGCAGATTCCATGCCGCGAAACGGAGGCACGTTCTCCGACGCCACGGTGCGTCGGATCCTCCGCATCGCCGGGAAATTTCATGCGCGCGAGGAAATGTCGGACAACGGCCGCACATGAAGGGCGGCGTCAGGTGTTGCCGGACAGGTGGGTCGAGTAGTCTCCACGCGAAGCTCGGAAGCATCGCCTCGCGCCGCGCCAGGGGCGAAAGCACACGACTTCGGCGGCGCGGATCCGCGGATCCGTCTGGCGCGCGCCTTGCACAGCCCGCCACCGGAGCCTATTGCATCACCATGAGTCGCTACGCGGTCCACGAGGTCTTTCACTCGCTGCAAGGCGAAGGAACCTACGCCGGTCGGTCGGCCGTGTTCGTTCGCTTCGCCGGCTGCAATCTATGGAGCGGTCGCGAAGAGGATCGCGCCAAGGGCCACGGCTCGTGCGCAGCCTGGTGCGATACGACCTTCGTCGGCACCGAGGGCAGCGGCGGCGGTCGCTTCGACGGAGCCGAGCCGCTGGCCGAGCACGTGGGACGCTTCGTGCCCGCAGGCACCGCGCGCGGGCACCTGGTGGTCTGCACCGGCGGCGAGCCCCTCCTCCAGCTCGACGCGCCGCTCGTCGCCGCGCTGCGCAGCCGGGGCTACGAAGTGGCGATCGAGACCAACGGTACGCGCCCCATGATCGAAGGGGGCGTGGACTGGGTCTGCATGAGCCCCAAGGGGGGGACGACCCTCGCGCTCGAGCGCTGCGACGAGCTGAAGCTCGTCTACCCGCACGAGGGCCTCGGCCCCGAGCGCTTCGCCAGTTTCCCGGCGCGGGTGCGCTACCTGCAACCGCTCCACGACGCGAACCACCAGCGCCACCTGGAGATGACGGTCGAGTATTGCCTCCAGCATCCGGAATGGCGCGTGAGCCTGCAGCTACACAAACTCCTGGGGTTGCCATGAGAGTCGCCATCACGAGGCGCTTCGAGATCGACGCCGGCCATCGCCTGCTGCGCCACGAATCGAAGTGTCGAAACGTTCACGGCCACCGCTATGTGTTCGAGGTCAGCCTGTCGGCCACCTCGGTGGATCAGGTGGGGCGCGTGGTGGACTTCGGCGTGCTCAAGCAACTCCTCGGGTCCTGGCTCGACGCCGAGTGGGACCACGGCATGCTGGTGGAAGAGGGGGACCCGCTCGCGAGCTGGCTCGAGAGCGAGGGGATGAAGCACCGCGTCCTGGCGGTGCCTCCCTCGGCGGAGAACCTCGCGCGCATCTTCTTCGACGTGGCGACGCGGCTCGTCGGCGAGTGGAACCCCGAGGGCCGAGTGAAGGTGGAGAACGTCCGGATCTACGAGACCCCCAATTGTGTGGCCGACTACCCCGGGGCGTGCTTCTCGCACGGCCCGCAGCGCACGGAGGAGTAACCATGTTCGAGGCGCCGACTCCCTTGCTGTCCGACGAGCGTATCGCAGCTCTGCGTGCGGAGAACCGAGCCAACCTGACGCGCTGCTTCAACGAGCGCGTCTCGGACGTGCCGTTCATGCCCGTGCACCTGATGATCGAGCCCACGAACACCTGCAACGCCAAGTGCCCTCTCTGTCCGACGGGCGCGGGCGAGCTGAACCGGGCCAAGGCTTTCCTCGACGAGGGGCTCTATCGGTCGTTTCTCGACCAGGCGTACCCCTACGCCGAGACGATGAACCTGTGGAACTTCGGCGAGCCCTTCCTGCACCCGGGGGCCTTCGACTTCATCCGCTACGCCCAGGAGCGGAAGGTCAAGGTCACGGTCAGCACGAACGGCTACGTCTTCTACAAGGAAGAGAACGTCGAGCGGCTCATCGACTCGGGGCTGCACTACCTGGTGGTGGCCCTCGACGGCGCGACGGAGGAGGTCTTCAACCAGTACCGCGTGAACGTGAAGTTCCAGAAGGTGCTGCGCGGGCTGAAGCTCCTGCAAGAGGCGAAGAAGCGCCGTGGCTCGTCGCACCCGATCGTGGACATCCAGTTCATCGTGATGAAGCACAACCAGCACGAGCTCGAGGCGGTGAAGGCCATCGCCGAGGAGCACGGGGCGCTCTTCTCCGCGAAGACGGTGGACCTCGGCATGCTGGACCAGCTGCCCGAGCACGTGGACGCCCCCGACGAGCTGGCGCTTCGTCGCTACGAGCGGTCGCAGCAGCGCGAGCAGCTCACGCTGCGGCGCGAGCGCCAGAATCACTGCTACTTCCTCTGGAACATGCTGGTGCTGAACGCGGGGGGCGAGATCGTGCCCTGCTGCTACGACATCAAGTCGGAGCTCGTGCTCGGCAAGCTGACCGAGCAGCCGCTGCGCGAGATCTGGAACGGCGAGCGTACGCAGGCCCTGAGGCGCCGCATCCTCACCGACCGTATGTCGATCAAGGCCTGCTCGATCTGCTCGATGGATGCGTTCGACATCCTGTTCGTCGAGCGGCCCGACACCGAGGCCATGAAGGCCAACCGCGCGCTCTACGCGGGGAGCGCGGAGGGCGAACTCGACGCGCCGAAGAGAGCGGCCGGCGCGGCGAAGTAGGGTCATGCGCCGTCGGGCTCTCTTTCACGCCTTGAACCACGTCGGGCTCGGGCACCTGAACCGGACCCTGGGGGTGGCCGAGGCGTTGCTCGCGGCCGAGAGCCCCCCCGAGGTGCTCTTCCTGATCGAGGGGGGGCGCGAGCTGATCGACGCCACGCCGCTCCCCTGGATCCAGATCCCGGCCTTCGCGGACTTCCGCACCGAGCGCTGGCGCAAGCAGTTCGAGCTCGCCGAGTGCGAGGCCTACACCGAGGCGGTGGCGCGCGGCGCAGCCGAGGTCTTTCGTCCCCAGCTCCTGGTCGGCGACACGGTGATCTATCCGCCGGTGGTGGGGCCGGCCCGCGCCGTCGGAGCGCGCGTGGCGCTCGTGGCGCGCATCGGCGGGCTCGTGCGAGAGCAGCTCGCGGCCCGGGACGAGCGGCTGGCCCAGGTGGACCTGCTCGTCGCGCCGCACCACCGAGGGGAGCTCCCCGCCGAGGACGAAGCGCTCCTCGACCGGGCGGGCAAGCCGGTGGCCTACGTGGGCCCCATCGTGCGACGCGCGGTCAGTCGGGCGCAGGCCGAGAAGGTGGCGCGGCTCTTCGCCGAGGAGGAGCGGATGGTGCTCGTGCTCCTCGGGGGCGGAGGCTGGGGCTTCACGCGACAGGTGCTCGAGGCGCTCCTCGCGGCGCTCCCGGCGATCGAGCGCGCCGAGCCGGCGGCCCGCGTCTGCGCGATCGTGGGACCGCACTTTCAAGGAGCGCTCCCGGCGGTGGGCGGAGCGCTCAGGCACGTGGCGCGGTTCGAGGCGGATCTGCCCTGCTTCATCGAGCGCGCGGCCGCGGTGCTCTGCCTCGCCGGCTACAACACGATGCACGAGGTCGCGGCGGCGGGGGTCCCGGCCGTCTGCGTGCCGTGCGACGAGGCCGACGACCAGCTCGAGCGGGCGCGGGAGTTCGCGCGGCGCTATCCCGCTTTCGCCGTGGGCGAGGCGCGGGCGGAGGCGCTGGCGGAGGCGCTGCTCGCGGCGCTCGGTCGGCGCCCCGACGAGAAGGTGCGGGCCGAGGTGGCCGAGGAGGCGCGCGCGACGGCCGGACGGCTGCGCGGCGCCCTCGAGCCGCTCTTCGCGGCGCAAGGAGATAGGTGATGCGCACGGTGCTCTTTCACTCGGTCGGGGGGGACGGGCTCGGGCACCTGGCCCGCAGCACGGCGATCGCCCTCGAGCTGCGCCGCACGGGCAGGGCCTTCCCGGTGCTGCTCACCGAGTCGCGCGACACGACGCTGGCCGAGGCGAGCGGGCTCCCTTTCTGCACGCTGCCGGCGCGCTACCACGTGGCCGACCCGGCGCGCTGGGAAGGGGGCGCCGACACGGGAGACTCGCTCTTTCGCACGCTGCTCCTACGCGTGGTGGAGGAGCTCGCCCCGTCGCTGTTCGTGCACGACACGCTGATCTACGCCGACGTGCAGGCCGAGCTCGCTGCGCGCGGCGTCTCGCAGGCGCTCGTGATGCGGCACCGTCCGACGGCGGGAGCGCTCGCGTCGGCATGGTCGGGGCTCAGGACCGTGGTGCTGGCCGAGGACTTCGGCGCCGAGGCGCCCGAGGTGACGCTCGGCCCGGTGGTGCGGCGCGTAGGACCCATCGTGCGGTCGCTCCCCCAGGCGCTCGACGAGTCCGCGGTGCGCGCGCGCTACGAGCTGGCGCCGAACCGCTTCACGGTGGTGATCGCCAACGGCGGCGGCGGCGTGCTCGAGCGGGACGAGTTTCTGCCGCTCGTGGGCCGGGCCCTCGTCCGGGCCGCAGACCAGGGCGTATCGGCCCAGGTGGTGGCCGTCGTCGGTCCGCTCTACCGCGGCCGGCTGGACGCGCTCGCCCGCGTGCCGGACCTGCGGCTCTACTCCATGCTCCCCGACTTCCTCGAGCTCTGCGCCTGCGCGCAGCTCGTGCTCTCGCGCGGGGGGTACAACTCGGCGCACGAGCTCGCGGCGCTCGGCGTGCCGACGCTCTGCGTGCCGACCTTCCGGCACCACGATCGCCAGGACGAACGCATCCTGCGGGCGGAGCGGCAGGGCACCGCGCTCCGGCTGGCCGCCGCCGACCCAGAGGCCCTCTCGGCCCAGATCGCCGACCTCTACCGCGCGCCCTGGTACAACGGGCCCCGACCCGGGATGCAGCCCCACGGCGCCGCGGAAGCGGCTCTGGCGCTCCTCGACTCGATGGAGCAGCGATGACCACCATCCATTACCTGCCGCTCGAGACCTACCCCGACCGCTACACCGAGCAGTGGGCTCGCTGGTGGCCCGCCGCGCTCGAGCGCGTGACGCGCGGCGGAGCGGCCGGCTACTCCGTCGTCGAGGGCGAGCAGCTCGCGGCGACGATCCGCACCGGGCAGGTGCTGGACGGCATCGGGACCTGTCACTACAAGGCCACCCAGCTCGCGGAGCTGATCCGGCAGATCGAGCGCGGCGCGGTGGCCGACGGGGACGTGATCCTCCTCGCGGACGTCTGGTTCCCGGGGCTCGAGATGCTGGACTACATCCGGCGCATCGCGGGGCGACGCTACCACCTGGCGGGGATCCTCCACGCCGGCTCGTACCTACCGGGGGACTACACGCGCCGCTTCGGCATCGAGACCTGGGCGCGTCACGCCGAGCGGGCCTGGCTCGAGACGCTGGACGCGATCTTCGTCGCCACCGAGTACCACCGGCGCGAGGTGGTCGCGGCCTTCCCGCACCTGGGCCCGCGGGTGGTCGTCGAGGGGCTCCCGCTCGAGGCCCACGAGATCTGGGACGGCGCGACCCCGCTCGACAAGGAGCCGCTCATCGTCTTTCCAATGGGGCTCGAGGAGGCCAAGGGCTTCGCGGCCTACGAGCGCTTTCGCGAGCGCGTGGCCCCGAAGCTCCCGGGCTGGAGCTGGGCCGCCACGCGGCAGGTGACGCGGAGTCGCGCCGAGTACCACGCTCTGCTCCGGCGGGCCTCCGTCGCGCTCTCTTTCGCCGTGCAGGAGACCTTCGGCTACTCGGTGCTCGAGGCCGCGGCGGCGGACTGCCACGTTCTCGCGCCGAACCGGCTCAGCTACCCGGAGCTCCTGCCGCGCGCGGCGCTCTGGAACGACGAGCTCGAGCTCGAGGAGAAGCTCCTCGCCGCGTGCGCTGGAGCGCTGTGTGGCCAGCGGGCGGCGGCCGAGCCCTATCGCTTCGCCGCGGACCGCATCATCGAGCGCTCGCTCGCGCTCTCACGCCCGGGGCCCCGCCTCCGGGCCATCGGCACCGGCCTATAGAAAGGAACGGTCGAGCCATGCAGCACGAACGCTCGACGGAGACAGCCCCCACGCTCTGGAGACATCGCGACTTCCTCTGCCTGTGGAGCGCGCAGATCACCTCGCTCCTCGGCAGCGAGTTCTCGCGCGTCGCGCTCCCGCTCATCGCCGTGACGGTGCTCGGCGCTTCGCCGCTCGCCATGGGGCTGCTCGCGGCCATCGCCACCGCCCCGAACCTCCTCTTCTCGCTCCCCGCGGGAGCCTGGGTCGATCGCCAGCGACGGCGGCCGCTGCTCATCACGGGCGACCTGATCCGCGCCGTGGTGCTGCTCGCGGTGCCCATCTCGCTCTGGACCGGTCACGCGAGCATCACCCTCCTCGGGGTGGTGGGGTTCATCGTCGGCACCTGCAGCGTCCTCTTCGACGTCTCGTACCAGGCCTACCTGCCGAGCCTCCTCGACAAGTCCCAGCTCCTCGAGGGGAACTCCAAACTCGAGCTGGCCCGCTCGGTCACGCAGATGGGGGGCCCCGGCCTGGCGGGCCTAGTGGTGCAGCTCGTCTCGGCCCCGGCGGCGGTCCTCATCGACGCCATCTCCTTTCTGCTCTCGGGCATCTTCATCGGCACGATGAAGCACCGCGAACCCACCCGCGACGCGGGGGCGCAGAAGCGGCCGCTCAAGCAGGACATCCTCGAGGGGCTCTCCTTCGTGCGCCGGCACGAGTGCCTCTTTCCGCTCGCCGTCTACACGGGGATCTCCAACTTCCTCTACGGCGGCATCATGGCGCTCTACATGCTCTACATGACGCGGGACCTGCAGCTCACCCCGATGGGAGTGGGGCTGGTCTTCGGCTCGATCGGCGTGGGGACGCTCTTCGCCGCCATGCTGATCCGGCCCACGCGCGAGCGGCTGGGCCTCGGCGGGGCGGTGGTCGCGAGCGCGCTCGGCACCGGGATCGCGGGCCTCCTCGTCGTCTTCGCCCGGCCGGGGTTCGCCCTGCCGCTCATGATGTCGAGCGAGGCGCTCGGGAGCCTGGCCGTGGTGGTGGGGATCATCGCGTCGTCCACGCTGCGCCAGAGTGTGACCCCGCCCGAGATGCAGGGGCGCGTGGCGGCCACGATGCGCCTCATCCTCGTCGGGACCGCGCCGCTCGGCGGAGTCGCGGCGGGGCTCCTCGGCGAGGCGCTCGGCGTGCGACAGGCGATCACCATTCTGGCCGTGGCGAACGTCTTTCCCTTCCTCTGGCTCCTGCGGGCCCCGGTGCTCGCGGCCGGACGGGCACCGGCGGTGCGCTGAGTCGCGATGGGCATAGCGGTACGACGCGGGGGGCTGGTCAGCAGAGCGGTGGCGCTGCTGGCGCTGGCGACTCTCCTCGCGGCGGCACCCGCGCCTCGCGCGGCAGAGCCAAACTCCCGAGGAGGTTCCTCGACGCGGCCCGAGGTACGCCTCGTCGACCTCCCGGCGCGCGTCGCGTCGCACGCGAAACGCCTCGGTCCGACCGTGGACTACATCGACAAGTACTTCGACTCGCCGGAGGTGAGCGTCTACGCCCACGTCTTCGGCCCGCAGAAGACCTGTCCGCTGCACCTCCACCGAACGACGCGCGAGCTCACGGTGGTGGCGAGCGGGGAGGCGCGCGTGCGCCATGTCTACGGGCGCGGAGGCCGGCTCGCGCAGAGCGACGGACGCTTTGCGGCGGGGGTTCTCATCTACTCGCCGCCGCTCTGCGCGCACGAGTGGACCAACGCCTCGACGAGCGCCCCGCTCGGGGTGCTGGTCCTGGCCCTGCCGCGCTGGGACGGCAACACGCGGGTGGCCGCCGACGACCCGCGGCTCGCGCAGGCTCCCCCACCGCTGATCCACCGCTCGCTGGCCCGCGTGGCTCCGCGAATCAAAACTAACGTTCATATTGAAAAGCTGCGCGTGGACGCCGCCGAGACGAGCGAGCTCGTGCTGCGCGCGGCCTGGACCGCACCGGCGGCCCCCGGCGAGAGCCGCGTCTACTTCGTCGTGGCCGGCGAGGGGGAGCTCGAGCAGGGGGCCCGCTATCCGCTGCGCCCCGGGTTGCTCGCGGTGGTGCCGAGCGCGGGGACCACGACGCGGCTGCGCCCCTTTGCGGGACAGACGCTCGTGGTGCGGGCCTTCCACATCGCTCCGGGGACGCGCCCCACCCCCCCGGCTGCAGAAAGGATCCCATGATGGTCGAGGAGCGATCCGTCAGGCTGCCTGCCACGGACCCATCCGAGCGCGCGCAGGGTGCGACCCGCCCGACCCTCGCGGAGCGTCGCGACCGCCGACTTCGCGCCGCGGCCGCGAGTGTCGTGGGAGGCGAGGGCGGCGAGAACGTACTCTACCGCCAGCCGCTCGCGTTCCTGGCCGCCAAGGCGGCGGTGGGCGCGCTCCTGGCCGCCTGTGCGCTCGCCTGCACGCCGCTCCTCGGCGGGGCCTTCGAGCGCGGCTTCGCCTTCTTCAAGCTGCCGGAGATCTACAACTTCGCCTTTCCCGCGGCGTCGGCCTTTCAGCGGCTCGCCTTCTACCTGCTCTTCGCGCTCACCGCGTACCACCTGGCGCGCTTCGTCGCGCGGAACCTCTACCCTGCTCTCTTCTCGGCCTTGATCGTGGACCACCGAACGCGGCGCGTGATCTACCTCGAGCAGCGGCTCTTCGGTCGCACCGTGCATCAGCTGCGCGTGCAGGACATCTCCGCGGTGGCGCTCGAGCAAGGGCCTCTGGGCCGCCGCCTCGGCCTCGGGACGCTGGTGTTCCACGACCGTCAGGAGGGAAGGATGCTCGTCTCCTCGCTGGCCGACGCCGCCGACGCGGTTCGCGCGATCCTCGCTGCGCAGCACGCCGGCCGGGACGACGCCTGAGCATGGGGCCCGTGACGCGCCATCCCGCCTCGGGGGTCGCCGCGGCTCCTCGGCGCTTCCGGTGGCGGCCGGCCTACCTGCCGTACCTGGCCGCGGCGGGGCTCTCGGTGCTCTACGCGCTCGGGAACCTGCACTTCCTGCAGCAGCACCTGGACTGGGATCAGGTGGACTACTCGCGCCACATCGAGAGCTCGCTCGCCGGCGAGGCCGTGCGCTATCACCCCCATCACCTGCACCTCGACGTGGGGGGCAAGCACTTCCATCGCGTCATGGTTCAGCACCTGGGACACGCGGGGTTCACCGACCTGGTCTTCAACAACCGCCTGCGCGCCCTGCTCACCGCCTGCGTCGGTCTCACGCTGGTGCTCCTGCTCCTCACGCGCGTCACCGGTAGCCTCGGCTGGGGACTCACCGGCGCCCTCCTCGTGGCTGTCCTGCACGGGTATCTGCTCTACGCGACCAAGGTCGACACGGCGATCTACACCGTGGTCGCGCTCCTCGCCGTGCTCTTTCTTGCCGAGCGCCTGGCCCGCGTGCGCCGCGGCGCGCTCGCGGTGGCCGCGCTGCTCGGGCTGGCCATGTTCCTGGCGGTCATGTCGCATCAGATGCTGGCCATCGCCTGCGTCGTGACCTGCCTCGTCTTCGCGCTCCCTGCCGCGCTGTTCTCCGGCCGGCCCCTCCTCGCGGTCTTCGACGTGCGAAGGCCCGTCGAGGCCCAGATCGAACGCTCCGCGCGCACGCGCTGGCTCGCCACGGTCGGGATGGCGCTTCTCGGGGTCGCGCTCATCGCCGCGGCTTACTTCTACGTCGGACGCGTGGTCTACCGGCTCTCCTTCGACCGCCCGAACCCCGCCGAGGCGCGTGGCCCTTACACCAAGGCCGACCCGAAGCTCACCTTTCAGCGCTGGATGTTCCATTACGCGGTCCTCGGCGGCTGGGGCAAAGGGATCGGCCGCTTCGACCCGCTGCGCACCGCCTGGGGCTGGACCAGCGCCTTCGTCTCGCAGGCCAGTCTCACGCCGCGCATGCTCAAGCCCGACACGGGGCTCGCCGCCGACCTTACGCGTCCCGCCTCTCCGACGGGGTTCGTGCAGAACCAGCTGGCCTACTTCGCCCTCGCCGTCTCCGGACTCTCGCTGCTCCTGCTCGGTGGCCTCCTCCGGCGACACGGCCGCTTCGGGCTCGTGCTCGTCGGAAACCTCGTGGCCTTCACCCTGGCCGCCGTCTACTGGGAGCCGCACTACGTGGAGTTCTGGATCCCCCCCTCGGTGCTGCTCGTGCTCCTCGCGGTGCTGGTCTTCGACCACCTCGCGCGGCTGGCGCGGCCGCTCGTCGGTCGCGCGCTCGAGGTGCCCCTCAAGGCCTACGTCCTCGCCCTCGCGACCCTCTTCCTCGTGCACAACAGCGTCTGGTTCCTCGTGCCCTACTCGCGCGTCGAGCAGCTCGAAGATCTGAACCCCTCCTGGTCCAGGGACTACTCGCTCGGCCTCTTCAGTCGCGCGATCTATCGTCACCCGGGAAACGTCTACCAGACGGTCTACGGCACCAGGCCCGGCGAGGCGCACCCCGGCGTGCCGCGGCCCACGAACAAGTGGTGGCAGCGCGCCGAGGC
This sequence comes from Deltaproteobacteria bacterium, assembly GCA_020848905.1. Classification (NCBI taxonomy): domain Bacteria; kingdom Pseudomonadati; phylum Myxococcota; class Myxococcia; species Deltaproteobacteria bacterium. The sequence continues at coordinate 106,919 of JADLHG010000059.1, read as the reverse complement.
TGCTGCGAAGGGGCGATAGCCGCTATAATCGACGCGCATGCTCTTCGTGCGACGCTTTCCGCTGGTTGGCGCGCTCCTCGTGGCAGGCGCGGCGGCGCTCCTCGGCTGCGGTGGCAGCGGCGGCGCTTCGGGGGAGGACGCCCGGACGAGCGACCTCGGCTCGGGAGGAGACGCGATGCACTTCGGCGACGGGTCGCCGCCCTCGGACAGTGCACCGGGCTGCACCCCTCCCTGCGACGGAGGCGGGCCGGGCGACGGCTCGCGCCCCGACCTCGGACGGGCCGATGGCGGTGGTGGCAAGGCGGACGCGTTCTCGGGGACGCCGCGCGTCTGGCTCGTGGGCGACTCGCTGGCCGTGGGCGCCACGACTCCCTTTCAGAAGCTCGCGGTGGGACGCTACGCGGTGACGGTGCGCGCGAAGTCCGGCGCGACGATCTCGAGCCGCTTGCCCGATCTGCAGGCCGCCGCGACGGCCGGGGCGGAGGCGGTGGTGATCCAGGCCGGGATCAACGACGTGGCGAGCGGGACGGCCAACGTCTCCACGCTCACCGCCGCCATCGTGCGCAGCCTCGACGCCCTGCCGCGCGTGCCCTGCCTGCTCTGGGTCACGTATCAGACGAAGTTCAGCGGCACCTACGCCCGCCTCGCGGCCGCCGCGCCGGTGCTGAACCAGCTCATTCGGGCCGAGGTGGCGAAGCGCGCGCCGCGCGGTCGCGTCGTCGAATTCCAGCCGTACATCGACGCGCACCCCGAGCTGAACGCCCCCGACGGGCTGCACCTGACGGGGGCGGGGTATCAGGCGCTCGCCCGCACCTACGGCGACGCGCTGAAGCTCTGCTTCGGGAAGTGAGGCGCAGGAGGGCGGGAAGGCCGCGCCGGGCGTATGCGGACGCGAGGCTTCAGGCCTCCGCGGGCTCGCCCAGCAGCGGGGAGACGGGTCACTTCTTCCCGATGAGCTTGCTCAAGGACTTGCCGAACCCCTCGAGCAGGAGGGCGCCTCCCACGACCGAGATGGCGCCGAAGATGAGGATGTCGACGGCGTTGTTCGTCTCCAGGGCGTGCCGCAGCGAGGAGCCCACACCCCAGGCGTAGAGGCCCATCCCCACGGTCTTGATGGGCCACGGGATCTGCGCCGTGGTGCCGAGGCGCGCCGGGCTTCGTTCGGCGCTCTGCATCGCGCCGAGCGCGAACTTGTTGAGGGCGTTCCGGCCGCGCGTCACGAGCTCCGAGGCGGCCTGCCGCACGCCGGATCGGCCTGGCACCGCCGCGTGCGCGGGGGCCACCGTGAACGAGACCAACAGCACGGCACAAAGGGTCACGGCGCAGTACGAATACAGACGGGTCATGACCAACCTCCAGGGTCAGGTGCGTTGAGCTACGAAGGATGCTTGGTCGGGCCCTTGTGCAACTGCCGTTCCAGGCCTCTCGGTGCCCTGCCTCGACGGTCCCTTCAAGGATTCCCCGCGCCTCGTCGCCGCGCCGCCCGGGGCTCCAGGCCCTTCTGCCTGGCGACCGGCGTCACCCGTCGACCGCCGTCGAGCCACTAAGTGCCCGAAGCCGCGAGTTCTCCTTCCCGCTCCTGCTGGCAAGCGACTTGCTACAGCTCCTTGCACATGCGACGTGCAGGCCTCTGTCTCCCGGGCTCTCGGTGCGCGCGTAGGGCGTCGCCGGTCGCGTGCGCGCTGGCCGTCGGGGTGCTCCTCGCGCTCGCCTCGGCCCCGGTCGAAGCCGCTGCGCCCGGGCCCGGCCCGACGACCTCCCGCCTGGACCGCCTCTGCGCCGCGCTCGAGCCGTCCGCGGGCGGGGGCAAGCTCCTCTTTCTATTGGTAGAGAACTTCCTGCGCGTGCGGCTGGCCGCCTGGCCTCGCGACACCCGCGTGGTCCCCGCGCCCGTCCGGGCCGAGGACGAGGCGTTCTGGGAGCAGGGCCGCGCTGCCGAGCACGGCCTGCTCGAGGCCCTCGATGCCGAGGGGCGGGTGCTCCACCGCGTGGTCTTCACCTCCGCCCGCGTCGACGATGGCCTCCTGCGGCGGCTGCAGCGGCGCGTGCGCGTGGAAGCGCGCGACCTGCAGGCGGGCGTCGACAAGCTGCTCGCCGCGGTTCAGTCCGGAGACTCCTCGCACGTCGCCACCGTGCGCTACGTGCACACGCACCCGACCGTGCTCCTCGGCTCCTCGAGCGAGTTTTCCGGTGCTGACCGGCGACAGGCCACGCTGCTGCGCGACTACCTGGCCCGTGCGGGTCTGCCGGGGGCGCGCCTCGAGATGGTGCTGCTCTTCGCCGGGCGTCGCGGCCGGCCAGGCAAGGACGTGCGCCTGGTCCCTCCCTCCGCGATTCCGTGGGGGAGCCCGCATCCGTTAGGGCCCAGCGCTCCGCCAGCGCCTCGCTGAGACGACCCCGCGCGCCGCCGACAGGTGCGCGCCGCCGACAGCCGCGCGCGACGCCGACTTGACGCCGTGCGCGCTCCGTCGTAAGCCCAGAAGCGCAGACCTCCTGTGGAGAGCCGACCATGTCCCATCACGAACCGGAGCACGGCGCCCCCGGCGCGCACCCTCCGGTAGAGCCCGACGCGATTCCTCTCGCGCCCATCTGGATCTGGATGTTCGCCCTGGTGGTGCTCATCTCGGGCGGCATCCTGATCGCGCGCACCTTCTTCTATACGAGCACGAAGGAGCTCCTGCAGGAGCGTCAGCTCGGCGTGACCCCGACGGAGATCCGCGCGCTCAAGGCCGGCGCGGAGGCCGAGCTCGCGAGCTACGGCGAGGTGAACAAGGCCGAGGGCCGCTATCGCATCCCGATCGACCGGGCGATGGACCTCCTGGCCCGTGAACCGGCGCGCCTGGCCCCTGCGGCGCCCCCCGCGCCTCCGGCCCCGGCCCCGGCCGCGGCCCCGGCGCCCGCCGACGCCGCCAAGGCCGCCCCCGCGACCCCTGCTAAGCAAGCAGAACCAGTAAAACCTGCAGACCCCGCGAAGCCCGCCGCCCCGAAGACCCCGTAGGCCCGAGCGCGTGTTCGTCCCCAAGGCCCATGGCGCTTGGGCGATGCTGGCCGTCCCGCTCGCGCTGGGCCTGGGTGCCGGAAGGCCCTCCTGGCTGCACGCTCCCTTCCTGGTCGGAGCGCTCCTGCTCTACCTGGGTAGCGCCGCGCTCGTGGAATTCTTCGCCTTTCGTGAGGCCAGGGCCCACCCGAAGCGGGCCGAGGCCCTCCGCTCCGCCGCGCTCTACCTGATGCTGGCCGCCCCGGCGCTCGCCCTGCCGCTCGCCCGCCGCCCGCTCGTGGCGCTCGTCGGGGCCGCCGCCACCCCCGCCTTCCTCGTGGCCGCGTACTTCGCTGCCCGCCACCGGGAGCGAACCTTCTGGAACGGTCTGGCCTCGGTGGCCGGCTTCTCGGTGGGAGGGGCCGCGAGCTACGTCCTCGGCACCGGCGCCCTGGACCGCGTGGCGGCATCCATCTCTTTGCTATGTTTTGCCTTTTTCTTGGGGAGCCTCTTTTTTGTCCGGTCCGCCCTGCGGGAGCGCGGAAATCGTCTTTTTCATGTTGTTTCATGGATCTATCACGCGGCGCTCCCCCTGGCGCTCCTGCTTCTCGGCCGCCCGATGGTGGCCTTGGCCTTCGTGCCGAGCTTGTTGCGCGCGCTCGCGGGGCCGGCTATGCATTGGCGGCCCCTACATATGGGGTTGATCGAGATAGGCAATTCGGTTTACTTCACTGCCGTGCTTTTGGTTTTTTCTCCGAGGATTTGGTGATGGGTGCACCGCCCTGGCCGTGCCGCGCGGTGCTCGCAGGGGCCCTGTGGGTCCTCGTGCCCTCCCTCGCCCGCGGCATGGAGCCTCTACCGAAGCAGCTGGAAGGGGTCACCGTGGCCGAGCACCTCGGCCAGAAGCTGGACCTCTCCCTGCGCTTCACCGATCACTATGGCCGCGCCGTGCGCCTCGGCGACTACTTGACCGAGGGCAAGCCGGTGCTCCTCACGCTCAACTACTACAGCTGCCCGCAGCTCTGCAGCCTGCAGCTCAACGCCCTGGTCCAGTCGATCAAGGGCATGGGGCGCTTTCCCGGGGACGGCTACCGGATGGTCACGGTGAGCATCGATCCGCGCGAGAAGCCCCCCCTCGCGAAGGGCAAGCGCGGCTCGTACCTCGGCGCGCTCGGCAAGCCCACCGCCGACTGGAGTTTCCTCGTCGGGGATCAGCAGGCCATCACCGCGCTCGCGAGCCAGGTCGGCTTCAAGTACCGCTACGACGCGAAGCAGGACCAGTACGCCCACCCGGCGGTGGTCTTCTTTCTGACGAGCGACGGCAAGGTCGCGCGCTACCTCTACGGCATCGACTTCCCGCCGCGGGACCTTCGCTTCGCGCTCATGGAGACCTCCGCGGGACGCTTCGGCTCGCCCATCGAGAAGTTCATCCTGAGCTGCTTCCACTACGACGCGGCGACGGGGCGATACGGCCCGTTCGCGCTGGGCGTAATGCGACTGGGTGGCGTGGTCACGGTCTTCATTCTGGCCATCGTGCTGGCCCTCTATTGGCGGCAAGAGCGTCACCGTCGCCACCGTCAGGTGATCCCATGAATCCGACGAGCTTCCTTTCGCTGCTCGCGCCCGCGGCGAGCGGCGGCGAGCCCACGACCTGGCTTCCCGTCCAGGCCTCCGCTGTCGCGAAGGACGTGGACTCGCTCTTCTACTTCATCCTCTACCTGAGCACGTTCTTCTTCGTGGCCATCGTTTTCGTCACGGTCCTCTTCGTGCTCAAGTACCGCAAGCGCGGCGACCAGGCGCACCCGACCAGCGGGAATCACCACAATCGCAAGCTCGAGATCACCTGGTCCGTGATCCCCGCCATCCTGCTGATCGTGGTCTTCCTCTGGGGCTTTCGCGACTGGATGGGGATGAACGTGCCGCCGAAGGACGCGATGGAGGTCCGGGTGCTGGCGCGCAAGTGGAACTGGCAGTTCGACTACCCCTCGCTCGACGTGACCGGCCAGCCCGAGCTCGCCGTCCCCGTGGGCAAGCCGGTCAAGCTCATCATGTCGGCGACCGACGTGCTGCACAGCTTCTACGTGCCGGCCTTCCGCGTGAAGAAGGACGTCATCCCCAACCGCTACACCGTGCTCTGGTTCCAGGCCGACCGCCCCGGGACCTACGACATCTACTGCACCGAGTACTGCGGCACCGGCCACTCGGGGATGTTCGCCAAGGTGAAGGTTCTCTCGCCGCTGGAGTTCCAGAGCTGGGCCGACAACGCTGGAGGCGGCGAGAAGCTCGGGCCGGTCAAGTGGGGCGAGAAGCTCTTCACCGGCCGCGGGTGCGTGGGCTGCCACAACCCGACCAGGGACCAGGGGGGCAAGCCCGGTCCCGCGCTCGCCGGCAAGTTCGGCTCCGACGAGAACCTGGCCTCGGGGGCGACGGTGAGGGTAGACGACAACTACATCCGCAAGTCGCTGATGGAGCCCGGGGCGGACGTGGTGAAGGGGTTTCAGCCGGTGATGCCCACCTATCAGGGGCAGCTCAAGGACAAAGAGATCAACGCGCTCATCGAGTACATCAAGTCGCTGAAGTAGCCGACTGCCGACCTAGGAAAGCCCATGACCACTGCTACCGATGTAATGGCTCCTCCGGGTGGGGGGCACGCCGCCGCCGGGGACAACTACCTGAAGGCGCGTCGCGGCATCCTGTCCTGGATCTTCACGCTCGACCACAAGCGGATCGGCGTGATGTACCTGGCCTCGATCCTCACCTTCTTCATGGTGGGGGGCCTCTTCGCCCTCACCGTCCGTCTCGAGCTCTGGACCCCCAAGGGCGAGCTCCTGAGCCCGGACATGTACAACAAGTTCTTCACGCTCCACGGCGCGGTGATGATCTTCCTCTTCATCATCCCGTCGATCCCGGCCTCGCTCGGCAACCTCATCTTGCCGCTGATGCTCGGGACCAAGGACGTGGCCTTTCCGCGGCTGAACCTGGCGAGCTACCACCTCTACGTGATCGGCGCGGTGGTGCTGCTCTACTCGATCGTGTCGGGCGCGGTGGACACGGGCTGGACCTTCTACACGCCCTACAGCGTCACCACTAACACCTCGGTCATCACCGCGGTCCTCGGGGTCTTCATCCTCGGCTTCTCGTCGATCCTCACCGGCATCAACTTCATCGTGACGATCCACAAGATGCGCGCCCCCGGCATGACCTGGATGAAGATGCCGCTCTTCGTCTGGGGCCTCTACGCGACGGCGCTGATCCAGGTGCTGGCCACGCCGGTCCTGGCCATCACGCTCCTGCTCCTGGCCATCGAGAAGTGGGTCGGCATCGGCATCTTCGACCCGGCGATGGGTGGCGACCCGGTGCTCTTCCAGCACTTCTTCTGGTTCTACTCGCACCCGGCGGTCTACATCATGATCGTGCCGGGCTTCGGCATCGTCAGCGAGCTGATGACCATCTACTCGCGCAAGCGCATCTTCGGCTACAAGCCGATCGCCTACTCGAGCCTGGCCATCGCCGTGATCGGCTTCCTCGTCTGGGGGCACCACATGTTCGTGGCGGGGCAGAGCGAGTACGCCTCGACGGTCTTCTCCTTCCTGACCTTCGGCGTGGCCGTGCCGACGGCGATCAAGATCTTCAGCTGGGTGGCCACGATGTACCGCGGCTGCATCACGCTCACCACGCCGATGCTCTATGGCCTCGCCTTCATCGTGCTGTTCTCCATCGGCGGGCTGACGGGGATCTTCCTCGGCGCGCTCTCGACCACGGTGCACCTGCACGACACCTACTTCGTGGTGGCGCACTTCCACTACACGATGATGGGCGGCACGGTGATCGCGTTCCTCGGGGGATTGCACCACTGGTGGCCCAAGTTCACCGGCAAGCACTACAGCGAGCGGTGGGCCAAGGTCTCCTGGGCGCTGGTCTTCATCGGCTTCAACACGACCTTCATCGCCCAGTTCCTCCTCGGCTCGAACGGCATGCCGCGTCGCTACCACGCCTACGACAAGGTGGCGCCGGACCTGCTGCCGCTCTTCCAGCAGCTCCACCAGATCTCGACGGTGGGCTCACTCGTCCTCGGGACGGGGCTCTTCATCGCGCTCTTCTACTTCGCGCACTCGCTCCTCCGCGGCAAGCCGGCGGCGGGCAACTACTGCGGCGGCCGGTCCCTCGAGTGGCAGACCACGAGCCCGCCCCCCGAGCACAACTTCGCCGAGCCTCCGGTCTGTACCGAGGGGCCGTACGAGTTCCCCGAGATCGAGAAGGGCGCGGCCCACTAGGAACATGGACATGAGCACGACCGCACAGACCGCTCACGGCGAGCACCCCGCGTTCCTGCAGCACCACTTCCACACCCCGGAGCAGCAGGCGTCGTCCTCCAAGCTCGGGATGTGGCTCTTCCTGGCCCAGGAGGTGCTCTTCTTCGGCGGAGTGTTCCTGGCCTACGCCGTGATCCGGTACTTCTACCCGGAGACGATGCTCGCGGGGCACGAGCACCTGAACGTCCCCCTCGGCGCGACGAACACCGTGGTGCTCTTGACCTCGAGCCTCACCATGGCGCTCGCGGTGCGCGCGGCGCAGCTCGGCGATCGGAAGAAGCAGGTCCTCTTCCTGGCCGCCACCATCGCGCTGGCCTGCACCTTCCTCGTCATCAAGTACTTCGAGTACGCGCACAAGATCCACCTCGGACTGCTGCCCGGACGGCTCTACGAGGGCAAGGGGATCGCCGGCCACCCGCAGATCTTCTTCGCCATCTACTTCGTCATGACCGGGCTGCACGGGCTACACGTGCTGGCGGGGATCGGCGTCCTGCTCTGGGTGCTCCGGCGCGCCAACCGGGGCGATTTCGGCCCGGGCTACCACACCCCCGTCGAGAACGTGGGTCTCTACTGGCACCTCGTGGACATCATCTGGATCTTCCTCTTCCCGCTGCTCTACCTCGTGAAATAAGGAGAGGCCCATGTCCGCCGCTCAGTCGACCGAGACGCACGCGCCCCACGTCCTGCCGGTGAAGGTCTACCTCGGCATCTTCGGCGCGCTGCTCTTTCTCACCCTTCTCACCGTCGGCGTTTCGTACCTCGACCTCGGTGGGCCGGCCATCGCGGTGGCGATGGTCGTGGCCGTGATCAAGGCCTCGCTGGTGGTGGGCTACTTCATGCACCTGAAGTTCGAGAACCGTTTTCTCAGCCTGGTCTTCATCGGCTCGCTGGGTTTCCTCGTGCTCTTCTTCGCCATCATCTTCATCGACCTCTCCTCGCGCGGGGACGTGCTGAAGGAGCAGGACACCTTCTCGCTGCAGAAGGAGAAGGCGCTCGAGAAGCTCGCCGCTCCGCCGGCCGTCGTTCCCGCCGCCGTTCCTGCCGCCGTTCCCGCCACGAAGTAAGCCCGAAGTCGTCGCAGCATGCGGAAACCCTCGGCCCACGAGACGAAGCGGGCCCGAGGGCCGTGGCTCGAGAGCTTCTCCGTCACCGCGATCATCGCCTGGGCCACGCTGGTCGGCATCGGCGTGCACCTCGCCCTGCGTTACGCGACCCACGTCGGGCGGGAGGCGGAGCTGCTCCCCCTCTACGTCACCCTGCTCGTGGGGGGCGTCCCGCTCCTGCTCGATATCGGCGTGAAGCTCGTGCGGCGCGACCTCGGGGCCGACCTGCTCGCGGGGATTTCGATCGTGGCCGCGGTCTTGCTCGGCGAGTTCCTCGCAGCGGCGCTGGTCGTGCTCATGCTCTCCGGAGGAGTGGCGCTCGAGCGGTACGCCGTCGCGCGTGCCTCGTCGGCGCTCGAGGCCCTGGCGCGGCGCATGCCCCAGGAGGCGCACCGCAAGGAGGCGCAGGGGGTGCGCAAGGTCGCGCTCCACGAGGTGGACGTGGGCGACGAGCTGGTGGTCCTGCCCCACGAGATCTGCCCCGTGGACGGCGAGGTGCTCGAGGGACACGGCGTGATGGACGAGTCGTACCTGACGGGGGAGCCCTACCAGATCGGCAAGGCCCCCGGCTCGACCGTGCTCTCGGGGGCGATCAACGGGGAGGCCGCGCTCACGATCCGGGCCACGAAGCGGGCCGTGGATTCGCGCTACGCGAGCATCATGAAGGTCATGGAGGCCTCGCAGCAGAAGCGGCCTCGGCTGCGGCGCCTCGGCGACCAGATCGGCGCGCTCTACGTGCCCATCGCGCTCGGCACGGCGCTCGCGGCGTGGCTGGTCTCGGGCGACCCGCTGCGCTTTCTCGCGGTGCTGGTGGTGGCCACCCCCTGCCCGCTTCTGATCGGGATCCCGGTGGCGATCATCGGCGCCGTGTCGCTCTCGGCCAAGCGGGGCATCGTGATCCGCGACCCCGCGGTGCTCGAGCAGCTCGAGCGCTGCCAGACGATGATCCTCGACAAGACCGGCACGCTGACCCACGGCAAGCCCGAGCTGACGGAGGTGGTGCTGACGGGAGCCACGACGCGGGAGGAGCTCCTGCAGCGCGTGGCGAGCCTCGAGCAGTACTCGAAGCATCCGCTGGCGAGCGCGGTGCTGCGCGCGGCGAAGGAGGCCAAGGTCGAGCTCCTCGAGGCGGGCGCGTATCACGAGCGACCGGGCCAGGGGGTGCAGGGGCTCGTGGGAGGCCGCGCGGTTGAGCTCACGAGCCGCGTCATGCTCGTCAAGCGACATCCCGAGCTCGAGGCGACGCTGCCGCCGCAGCTCGCGGGGCTCGAGGCCATGGTGGTGCTCGACGGGGTCTACGCGGCGACCCTGCGCTTTCGGGACCGGCCGCGCGGCGACAGCAAGAGCTTCATCGACCACCTGGGGCCGAAGCACCGCCTGCATCGGCTGCTGATCGTGTCGGGGGACCGCCGGTCGGAGGTGGAGTACCTGGCGGCGCAGGTGGGGATCGACCACGTCTTCGCCGAGCAGAGCCCCGAGGACAAGGTGGCCATCGTGCGCGAGGAGATGGCGAAGGCCCCGACGATCTTCCTCGGAGACGGGATCAACGATGCGCCGGCTCTGACCCTGGCGACCGTCGGCGTGGCCTTCGGCCAGCACAGCGACGTGACCTCCGAGGCGGCCGGAGCGGTGATCATGGACTCGTCGCTGCAGCGGGTGGACGAGTTCTTCCACGTCGGGCGCAGGCTGCGGCAGATCGCCCTGCAGAGCGCCGTCGGGGGATTGCTCCTGAGCCTCGTCGGCATGGTCTTCGCCGCGGTCGGGTACCTGCCCCCGGTGGCCGGAGCGCTCGTGCAAGAGGCCATCGACCTACTGGCCATCGTGAACGCGCTGCGAGCGGCGCTGCCGCCGCGGCAGCTCCACGACTACTAAGCATGGTCACCTTGGCCGCGATCCATCCCGCCAGGCGGTGTCGCGCCTGCGCTCCGGTGCTCACAGCGCCACAAGGCTGCTCCGCTCCGGTGCTCGGCGCTCCTTGCCTGGCGGGCGCCTCGCGGCCAATGCGACCATGCTTGATCACGTAGCAACGTGTTTCCGTGTGATGACGGACCTAGGGGAGATTCGGGTAGAGGAGGTGCGCGGCTAGCGACGCGTGGGCGGGCAGGGCCCTTACGTGCGGCTCTCTACCTGACGCGGACGGGGCCGCCCTGACGGTGGGGCTGCACGACGCGCGGCTGGGACATGAAGCCCTTCGGGAAGGCTTCGGCGCGGGCCGAGTGGACGTGGATCGGTCCCACGCGCTGTCCGTTCTGCACGGCCTGGAAACCGTAGACCACCTTGCCGTTCCGCTGGCCGATCGCGCCCATGCGTCCGGAGACCTCGTGTCCGCTGCCGTCCTGCTTGGCGCTCACGAGGTAGGTCTTGCCGCCCACCTTGACGAGCTGCTGCGCCGAGGCGTGGTTGCCGAGCTTCGCGACCTTGCCGAGCATGAGCTGCTTGCCGGTCGGCGTCTTCACGCGCGCCACGCGGTAGCCGCCGGGCAGGCGAAGGCCTCCCTCGACGATCTGCAGCGCCGCGGCGGCCAGCGGGTCCGCCTTGCCGGTCGCAGGAGGCGGCTTGGTCGAGGTCGCCGGCCGCACGTTGCCGCCCTTCGGCCCGGGAGCCACGTTCGGCTGCGGCGCGCGCTTCTCGGCCGGGATGAGCGACTGCTTGCCCCCCTGGTCCCACTGCCGGACGTTGCCGGTCGAGGGCTGCACGCTATTGGTGGTCAGGCGCTTGCCGCTCGCGAGCTCGAAGGTGCGCGCGGTGGAGCGGCTGGTTCCGGGGATCCATTCGTTTACGTGGACCACGCCCTTGTTCACGAAGGTCGCGACGTGGAGGATGTCCGCGTTCCGCTGGTGCGCGCTGCGGCACAGGTTCTGGGCGGCCGAGCGAATCGGGTCGAGGGCCTTGCCGACGCCGGCGGGGATGGGGCGGACGGTGGCCTTGCCTGCCGCGAGACCCTTCTTATCCCAGGTCCGTGCCTCGGCCTTCGTGGGTCGGAGCTGCGCGTCGTAGTGGAAGACGTAGGTGTGGTGGCTGCTCACCTCGTAGCGGACCTGGTAGCCCCCGTCCGGCTGCTTGAAGACCACCATGTCGGTTCGCTTGGCGCCCCGGAACTTCTGATGGTGCAGGACCAGGGCGTCCGCGGCGCGGCGCGAAGCCGTCGCGGGCTTCGCGGCGGCGAGCAGACTCGAGGGCGCGCTGGCCAGCAGCAGCAGGGCGATCGCGAGGGCACGGCGGTGTATGAACATGTTTCTGTCCTCCGACGGCGTGACGGCTTGGGCTGTCGTGTCGAGGCGGGGTAACTGCAACCGGTGTGCCGGAGCCGAGCGGTCCTCGCGAGGCTCGGCGTGCAGGCTCGAACGGGGCGTGTTCGGCGCGGCCTCACGGATCCCCGCGTGGTCCTTGGGGATCGTAGACCCCGTCGAATCGCCGCGGTTCTCGAGGCTTGGGGGCGTGAGGCATCGGGGCCGAGCGGCCTGGAGGCCGGCCTGGCCAGATCGCGGGGTCAGAAGACCTCAGCGCCGGGCCCTTTCTGCGCCCCGCCGTCCTGGGGTACAAGGGGCCATTCTTCGGGGCGGGCATCCCATGAGGTCGCGGCGGCTGATGGTGGTCTTCCTGCTCGGCGCGGCCTTCTCGCCCGCCGCCTTCGCCGACAGCGAGACGCACTACCAGGACGTGCTCGTCGGCGAGCGTGCGGCGGGGATGGGCGGCGCGGCCATCGCCCTCGGAGACGAGGCCACCGGCGCCTACTACAACCCGGCGGGCCTGGCCACCGACGCCTCGACGCTCGTGCAGGTCTCCATGAGCGCCTTCAAGCTCAAGCACCGCGTCACCGACCTGGCCGACCTCTGCGGCACGCGGCTGACCGACGACCGCGGCGCGGCCTTCTCGTTTCCGGCCTCGCTCGGGCTGGCCAAGCTCTTCGGTCGGGGCCGGGTGCGGCACGCGGTGGGGCTTCTGCTCGTCGTCCCCCACGCCGACCGCATGAGCCAGTCCTACGTGGCGCGCGACGCCCGGTGCGGCGAGCTGTCCGTGGACCTCGGCGGGTCGAACGTGCAGGTGGACCGCGTGCTCCTCGGGGGCCTGACCTACGCCATCCGACCCGCGCGGTGGCTGCAGCTCGGCCTCACCTTCGGAGTCGGCGTGCGTACCTTCACCGCGCAGCAGCTCGTCGTGACCCTGGGCGGGACGGCGGCCGCGCCTCCGAGCTATCCGGCGGTGCAGTTCGGCAGCTTCGACGTGGCGCTCTGGAGCGCCTACCTGCAATTCGGCGCGATCGTCGAGCCGATCCCGCGGCTGCGCTTCGGCCTGAGCTTCACCACGCCGTATCTGCGGCTGGCGGGAACCGGGCGCTACGACGTCTTCAGCGCGCTGCGCGACCCGCAGACGGGCCTCGCCGCGTCGGCCGTGGCGTCGCTCGACGACGCCGAGTACGCCTGGAAGGTCCCCTTCGTGCTCGGCCTCGGCGCGGCGTATCGGTTCCGGCGAGGGCTCGTCCTCGCGGCGGACGTGAAGCTCCACGGGCCGGTCGAGAGCTACGCGATCCTCGAGCATCCGCGGGTTCCCGCGGGCCACGCGCCGGTCCTCGAGCGGCAGGTGGTGGTGAACGTGAACGCGGGCGCGGAGGTGCCGCTCGGCAAGCGCTGGCTCGGCCGCCTCGGCGCCTTCACGAACCTGACCTCGCTGCCGCGGGCCACCTTCGCCGCGGGAAGGGCGCACGATCACCTGCACCTCTTCGGCGCGACCCTCGGGGTGAGCGTCAAGCCGAGTCCCACCTCGACGATCGGGCTCGTGGTGCAGGGCCTCGCCGGAACAGGGGACGGGCTGATGGATCAGGTGGCCGCGCCGGCGGCTCCGGGGCATGGGCTCCAGGTCAGCCAGGTCGCCTCGCGCGCCACGGACCTCTCGCTCCTCGTGGGTATCGGCGGCAGCTATGACCTGCGCTGACGCGAGAGCTCGTCGGGCGACGCTGGTGTTGGTCGTCAGCCTCGGTTTCGGCCTCGGCCTCGCGCTCGCGCCTGCCGCGCGGGCCGACGACAACCACTACCAGAACTACCTCATGGGAGATCGCGCGGCGGGGCTCGGCGGGGCCTTCACCGCGCTCAGCGACGACGGTTCGGGTATCTACTACAACCCGGCGGGGCTGGCCGAGGCGGAGCACTCGAGCATCAGCATCACCGCGGCGGTCTACGGCTGGGCCACGCGCACCGACCGTCTCGGCAACACGGGGGTGAACGCCGACGACCGCGCCTTCGTGAACTACCCGACCACCACGATCTGGACCCAGCGCGTGCGCAAGGGCCGTCCGGACGGGGTGGGGCGCATCCAGCTCGCCGCCGCGCTCCTCTCGCCCTCGAGCGCGGTGGAGCGGCGACGGCTCTTCTACCGCACGGACCTGGGCGGAGCGACTCCCGCCGTAGCGAACGTGGTGAACATGCTCGTCTCCGAGGACGACACGCTCTGGTTCGGGCTCGGGATGGGGGCGAAGGTGGCGCGCCGCGTCTCGCTCGGCGTGAGCGTCTTTGGCACCATGCGCAACGGCGTGCGGCAGTACCACAACCTGACCCTCCTCACGGTGAGCCAGGCGGAAGGCACCGACGACTTCGGTCTCGCCGACCGCGCGGACCTGCGCTTCACGCAGTGGGGGCTCGTCGCGCAGGCGGGGGCCGTCGTCTCGGCGACCACGCGGCTTCGGTTCGGCGCGGCCTTTCGCACGCCGGTCTTTCAGCTCGCCTCGAGCACGCACCTGAACACGATCTTCATCGATCGGCCGAACGATCGCCTGCAGGTCTCGGGGCAGGAGCTCGGCGCGCGCTTCCAGGCCCGGCAGCCCTGGAAGGCCACCGTCGGCGCGGCCTACGCGGTTCCGAGGCGCTGGGCGGCCACCCTCGACGTGAGTCTCCACGGTCCCGTCGGGCGCTACGCGGTCCTGGAGGTCGACCCGCCGTTCACGCCGGCGGAGATCTACCCCATGACCAAGCGCATGGTGGTCCAGGTGAACGCGGGCGCGGAGCTCTACCTCGGCCGCTACGTGCCGCTGCGCGCCGGCTTCTTCACGAACCTCTCCTCGTGGGACGGGGGCAACACGTTCTGCACGCGCGAGGACACCTCCTGCCCCACGGCCATCAACCCCTTCGCCGACGGCGTGGACCGCTACGGTGTGGCTGGCTCGGTGGGCTTCGAGCTGGAGCAGGTCACCTTCAACCTGGGGCTGAGCTACAACGCCGGCGGGCGCACCGAGCAGCTCGGGACCTACGGCGAGATGCAGGTCCGGCGCTCGTTTCTCTTCGCCCTGGTCGGCGGCGCGTTCCGGTTCTGAGCCGGCGGCGCACTCCGAGATCGCGTGGCCCGGACCCGCAAGCGGTCGAACCCCGGAGAGGGGCCGCTCGGCGCGCCCCACGCTTCAATACAACGCAATGTTATTATTGGTTAAAATATTGGCCAACGATCGTGGGGCATGGCACCCGGGTTGCACCTGGAGACGCGACCGGCATCTCGGTAGGAGCTCTCGTGCGCCGACGGAAGGCCTCTGTTGCTCGCCTTGCCCCGACACTCCGGATCGCGTTCGCAGTCGCGCTCGGAGGGCTCGCCGGTTGCGAGGGGACGCCGGAGCCCGGTGAGCTCGAGCGCCGCGCGCAGAGTCCCTACCCGCCGCCACCCGCGCCGTTGTGCGCGTACCCCGAGCTCGCCTTCTGCGACGGCCAGAGCTACAAGTCCCTGGCCGGCTACACGCTGAACCCCTGGATCCCGCGCCCCGCCGACGAGCTCCGCCCCTACCGCGTGGACGACGGGCTCGACCCGGCCCTCTATCTGGACGCGGTGAATCAGTTCGGGGTGGAGGCCGCGTGTCGACCGGGCCGCTATCTCCGTCGGGGGATGCAGACCTTCTGCAACATCTTCGCCTGGGACGTCTCGCGGGCCGTGGGGGCCGAGCTGCCGCACTGGGTCTACAAGCGGACGCGCTCCGACGCGAACCTGCCGGTCCCGCCCGACGCCGACCTGTCAGCGTCCCTCAAGGTCGGTGAGGAGGTTTCGGCCAACCGCCTCTTCGGCTGGCTCCTCGCGCACGAGGGGGACGACCGCTATCACCGCTGGCGACGCGTGGCCACCCTCAAGCTGCAGGCGAAGGACCAGGCGCTCAGGAGCGCGCTCCTCGCGAGCGACGCGGCCGCGGCCAAGCTCGTGCTCGAGAACCTGGAGCGCTGGACCGAGCAGAGCGACGCCGAGGTGGCGCAGGAGCTCGCGGACCTCGGCTTCCCCGTGACGGCGATCTGGCTGAACGACCTGGATTGTGCCGGCTACGAGGAGGGGAGCGGGCACGTGGCGCCGGTGCTTCCGCGCCCCGCCGAGACGATCTACGACCCCGACCTGGGCCCGCACGTGGCGCAGGCCGGGATCTTCAACCTGGGGGTGTGCGACGCGCGCGAAGGCGGGCGCGGCACCGTGGCGCACGGCTTCTTCGGGCTCCTGCCCGGCTCGACGCCCAAGGGCTACCTCGCCGGCCTCGACCGCGCGAAGATCCTCGGCTCCGTCGTCTACTACGTCTACCTCGGCGAGACCGTGCGCAAGCTCCTCGGGCCGGAGAACGCGCCGTGGAGCTGTCCGGTGCTCGTGCCTGCCAAGACCCTGAGAAGGCTGAAGGCGGAGTGACCATGCGCGACCTTCGATTCGCATCGACGACGCTGGTGGGCGCCAGCCTCTGCGCGCTCGTGCTCGCGGCCTGCGGCCCCGTCGGGTCGGGCACCGAGGAGCTCGAACGCACGGCCATGGGCACCGGCGCGACGATCGACAAGAGCGCCCCGTCGCGGCTGATCGTGATCGGGGCGCACATCGATCAAGGCTCGCAGTTCGTGACCTCCGCGGCGGAACGCGCGGCGCGGCTGCGGGCCGTCTACCCCGGCGATCAGGTGGTGGTCTACGTGGCGAGCTCCACGCTGAAGACCTACGGGGACGTGGTCCAGGGGGTCGGGTTTCACGACCCGGCGAAGGCCACGCCCGAGAGCTTGGGGCTGCTCGCCACCGTGAAGGCGGCCGACGGGAGCTATCCCCGCATCGTGCGCGAATGGCTCATCCCCGAGGTGGCGAGCTATCGCAGGCTGCGCTCGATCGACATCTTCTCGCACTCCTCGGCCACGCTCGGACCGCGCCTCGAGGGGAGCAGCACCCTCTTCTCGACGGCCGACGTGGCCGCCGGCTACGCGAGCGTCGAGAGCTGGCGGGCGAGCTTCTCCGACGGAGCCTTCGTCTTCTTCTGGGGCTGCAACGCCGGCTTTCAGGTCGCGCCGGCGCTGGCGAAGCTCTGGCACATCCCCGTGGCCGGCGCGCTGAACGGGACCAACTTCCAGATGCTCCTCGAGCGGAAGGGGGTGCAGCGCTTCTTCGACGCCTTCGCGCGCCCGTCGGGGACCGAGTGGACGACGGCCAAGCAGAACGCGATCTCGGGCGAGGTGCCGAGGGCCTGTCCGCGCGGCGGGTGCCGTCGCATGAAGCCGAACCGCGGCACCAAGTACCAGACGGCCGCGCCGATCTACAAGTTCTTCTGCGACGCGGAGGCTCGCCTGGAGCAGCGCTGCGAACGGGCCATGCTCGGCTCGCTCCTCGCGGCCCCCTCGGTGCAGCCGGTCTCGGTGGCGCCGAGCTACGCCGACTTCCAGGCCGTGGCGATCGACTTCCTCTGCCCGAACGGCTTCTTCGGTCGGCTCGACGGCGAACAGGCCTGCGGCGAGCTGATTCGCCGCTTCGAGGCCGACCCGCGGGTCCGAGAGGAGCTGCCGCTGCTCAAGCCGCAGCCCTTCTGCACCGACGAGGGATGTCAGGTGACGGTGAAGTGCGCAGCCCCGACGGAGGGCCGCTACTGCGACTTCACCGTCGTCGTGACGCCCGAGCAGAAGAAGCTCGTGCCCACCAACACGGTGGACGAGTTCGAGCGCTATCGCCGCGGCTACTGCGCGGCGTACCCCGAGGCGGAGCGCTGTCAGAGCCTCGGCAAGCCGACGCCGCCGCTATAGCTGGACCTCGCCGCGACCCAACCGGCCGGGAGGGATCGCCGCCAAGGTGACCATGTTTAGCGGCAGCCGAGCCCGCCGCGCGCCCCTTCGTAGTGGTTGATGTCGTAGGGCGTGCGCTGGCTCTCGGTGCCGCGCTTCGCCGCGGTCCCCGCGCAGGGGGTGCAGGGCTGGCCCGGCTTGTCCGTCGGCAGGCCCCATTCCGCGTAGAGCAGCGTGGAGTTCTTCCACCCCGACTTGGTGGTCTTCAGGTAGCGGTGGAGCGCGGGAGAGGCGTCGATGATGCGCCGGCCGCCGTAACCCGCCTGCTCGTAGGTGGCGCCGGGGCCGCCGTCCTCGACGTAGACCACCACGCAGCGCCCGTTCTCGGTGTTGGTCACGCGAAGCGTCGTGCCGCAGTTGAAGCGCTGCGCGCCGGCCACGTAGAAGTACTCCGGGTAGTTGAACGCCATGGTGTCCGCGACGGGCTTCGGGTTCCCCTTGCTGTCGAAGAAGTAGGCGCCCACGCGGTTCACGACGGTCCAGTAGTTGTAGTCGACCGTGCCCTTCACCCAGGGGATCTTCGGCACGTGGGGATCGACCCAGCTATGGCACTTCAGGAACTGGGGCGTCTGTCCGTCGAGGCATTTCTGCTGGTGGCGGTCGTACATGCAGCACCAGTTCATGTAGTGCGTGAGCAGCCCGCCGCAGCTCGTCCCGCGCCCCCAGGTGGTCGAGTCGGCCGAGGTGCCGAACTGGGAGACGAGGTAGAAGCCGTCCATCGAGAGGTTCCAGTCCATCGAGTCGCACACGTCCGCGGGGGTGGGCGGCGCGGATTCGGCCATCGGCGGGAGCGTGGCGAGACACGCGGCCACGGGCGGCGCGGCGTCGCCCGTCGGAGGCGTCGAGGTGTCGCGGCCCACGCCCAGGTCGGCCGTGGGTGCGGCGGCGTCCGCCTTCGTCCCGCCGTCCCGTCGGAGGGCGCCATCGGCCGGCCGCGCGCCGTCCCTACGCGCCGCGCCGTCTTTGCGTGAAGCGCCGTCGCCGCTGGCCACGGTGCCGTCGGGGGGCAGGGGCGCGCCGCGATCGTCCGACGACGGAGCGTCTGCGTTCGATGCGCCGTCGTCGCGCCGCGGTCCGTCTCCTCCGCCGTCGGGGTTCCCCGCGCTCGCCGCATCGGCTCCCCCGTCGCCCCCGGCGCGCGGGGACTCCGTGCAGCCCGCCGCCAAGAGCGTCGCCAGCGCCATGCAGCTCACCACCAGGCCCTTCCGCATGCGGTGCTCCTTCAATGGCTCGTCCCCCGGCGGGACGACACGCCTCTACCACGAAGCGCCGCCCCGGACCAACGGGCACTGCCCACGGGAGAAGCGGGTAGCTCGGCGCGGGCCGGGGCCTGGCAGCCCGCGTTGCCGTCCCGCTGAGGCCAGAGGTCCCCCTCGGGCGCTCGGCGCGGCAAGATCTCACGCGATTGTCGGCGCCGCGGCCTGGCATCCGGCTTGCTGTACCCCGGGGCTGCACGACCACCCCATGAGGTACGCGATGTCATTCCGTCAGGGAGCGGCCGTCTTCCGTGGCGTCGTTTTCGTGGCGACGGTGGCCTTCGTCGCCGCGTCGGCAGAGCCGGTCGAGGCGCGCAGGCGTCTCGCCGAGGCCCCCGCGCCGCAGGTACGCCTGAGGGCGCCGCTCGGCCAGCGCATCGTCGAGCGCGTCAAGCTCACCGCCGCGCGCATCCCGGGTAGCTGGGTCATGACCACGCTCGGCGCCGTCGCCGCGGCCGCCTTCACCGCCGTGACCCTGCAGCACGCGCCCCAGCTCGTTGACAACGCCCACGGCCTCACGCAATGGCACGTGCTCGGCGCGGGCTACGCGGGGATCGCTGCAGCCACGCTCGGCGGTCTCTTCACGCGGACGCGGGTGCTCCTCCGCCGCTTCACGGCCTCGGCTCCGGGCCGCCTGATGGGCGAGCTCGAGGCCGCGCTGGCCAGGCCGAACAACGAGGCCGACGTGGAGCGCCTCGGCGCCGGCGCGGGCGAGGCCGTCACGGTCCTCCGCAAGGCGATCAAGCTCTCGGAAGGGGCGGGGCTCGCCACCGTCGAGCTCCCGGCCCTGGAGCCCGGTGGAAAGCCGCGTCGCATCTCGCGGCCCGCGGCGGAGAAGGAGCTCGCGGCGCTCACGCTCGTGCAGGTTCGCGCGGCGCTCGGCGATTCCGCGGGGCGCGGCGCGCGCGACCAGGGAGAGATCGGAGGACTCCGGCCCGCCGAGTGGAAGCAGGCCATCGAGACGCTCGAGACCGAGGCGGTCCGCTCGGGTCGCGAGGGGAAGCTCGCGCTGAAGTTGCAGGAGCTCGGCACCGAGCTCGACGGACAGAAGCGGGTGGCCACGGACAGCGACCGCAAGATAGCGGCCTTCGTGAAGCAGCAGCCCTGGCTCTTCGGGGGGCGCCTGCGGGCTCCGGGCAAGGCCGCGCGCAAGGAGCTCGAGCCGCTGCTCGACGAGACGAAGAGCGAGACCGCCCTGCACGGCAAGCGCACCGAGGCGATGCGCGGTCGCGTGGGGGACAGGCTGGCCAAGGACGAGCCGGTCTTCCGGCAGCGACGGGATCGCATGGGACGGCTGGCGGAGGCGGCCGGCAAGACCGAACAGGTCGTGTCGCTGGTGAGCGAGATTGAAGACCAGCTCGACGCCGTCGTGAGCAACCGCGCGTCGCAGGCGACGAATCTCACGCTCGCCATGACCCAGACGCACGTGCCGGTGCCGCATCAGGTGAGTAACGGCAACGGAGGCACGACCACGGAGATCAAGTTCGAGGACCACAGCCAGCTGTATCGGTCGCTCGCGGCGAGCAACGCAAGCTCGGCGGAGGCGGCGGCCCGCGCGGCGGCCTCGGGCCTGCGCAAGCTGGATACGATGGTGAACCGGCTGAAGCGGGACGGAACGCTCACCCAGGAGCAGCTCGCGACGCTGCTGCCGGAGACGCGGAATCTCCGGGCCGATCACGGTCGCACCGGCTTCGTCGAGTCGTACTTCTTTGCACCCATCTTCGGGGCCATCTCCGCGGGCAGCGATGAGGCCAGCGCACGCGAGGCGAGGAACGCCTTCAAGCCGGCCGCGCGAGCTCTCAAGCGCGTGAACGAGACCGTGGGCGAGCGGCACGTGGAGGAGAAGACCTGGGTCGAAGGCCAGATCGATGCCGACCTCGCGCGCCAGATCCAGCAGGTCCGCTAGCGGTGACGCGACGGGAAGCGCCGCCTCGCGAGCACCGCACGCGCCCATGAGTGAGCGCGTGCAGCTGCGCTGGCTGGGCACCGCGGGCTTTCACCTCCGCTACCGGGGCCACGAGCTGCTCCTCGACCCGTTTCTCTCGCGCCTTCCGGGGGCGTCGCCGGTAATCCGTGCCCGGGTCGAGGACTTCGCCCACGTCTCGCTCATCCTGCTCTCGCACGGGCACTTCGATCACGCGCAGGACGCGGCGGCGCTGGCTCGCGTATCCGGGGCCGAGGTCTACGGCCCGGAGGTCACCTGCCGCGTGCTCGAAGCGCAAGGCCTCCCGCGCGCGCGGCTCCACGCCAACGAACGTCACGCCGAGGTGGCCTTCGCCGGGGCGCGCATCCGCATCGTCCCCTCCCGGCACATCCGCTTCGACGCGTCGCTGATCGCCCGCACCACGGCGCTCGTGCTGAGAGGGGGGGTGGGTCCGGAGCTCCTCCGGCGCGCGGAGGCCTATCCCGAAGGTTCCAGCTCGGAGCTGCTCCTCGATTTCGACGGCTACCGCATCCTCTTTTCGGGGAGCGGCGGCGGCGACTACCGGGCGCTGGCGAAGCTCGCGCCGGACTGTTTCCTGCTTCCCTTCGCGGGGCGCACCGACGTGGTGGACTACTACCTGCGGGCGCTCAAGCTCCTCCGTCCGCGGACCGTGGTCCTGCACCACTTCGACGATTTCTTCCCCTCCTTCGTGGTGGACTACCCCGTGCAGGCTTTCTGCACACGCGCCGCGCGCGAGCTTCCCGAGATGCAGCTCGTCGTGCCCGAGCCCGAGGAGTGGTTCGGCCTGCCGTGATCCCCGGCCCGTGCCGGCGACGACCGCGCCCGCCCACAGATGACATCAGCGGCCACGCCCGCGGTCAGCCCTGCCCGATCGGGGCGCCACTCGGATCCCGCCGTCGACGACGACGGAGAGGCGGCGGCGCGCGCCTCCATCAGGCCACCTAACGCACGGGTATCTCTTGCCATCCGAGCCGCCGGAGAGACGTGGGGCTCGCCTCGTCTCCGCTTGGTACGCCGGCTGCACATAGCGCCTCCGGACGGGCGACGCGGCGTCGCTCGACGAGAGATCCGGAGGAAGGCATGTCTCGCAGGCAGAGAAGGACGTGTGTGGCGGCCGTCGTGCTGGCCATGGTTGGCGCCACCGCGCCGCGGGTCGCCCGGGCCGAAGCGCCGCAGGGCTACGAGGCGCTGCTCTCGAACGCCGAGGTGATGGCCCCGCTCTTCAGCTCGGCCTACAGCCTGGAGCAGATGCAGTCGGGGTACCGCTTCCCCGAGATGGAGCGCAGGCCCAACGAATTGCTCGGCCAGTATCGCCAGCGCTTCCACTGGGTGGCGGGGCCCGATCCGGCCGGCGTCGGCGAGACGCAGACCCGACGCCTCGAGCTCGACGGGGGCGGGCTGATGGTGACCACGAACCACGGCAACCAGTACGCCCAGACGGAAACCTACCCGCTCTCCTGCGGCGGCTTCATCGGCGCGTGCCGCGTCAGCTTCGAGAGCCGGAATCCGAGCAACGGGCGCCAGAGCCTCTTCAACGCTCCGCGCCCCGACTACGACTTCGGCTTCTTCTACCTCAGCCCCCAGGGCAAGCCGCAGGCGATCGGCTACGAAGGGGCGCTCATGCTGGTCACGAAGGACCTGGCGCTGGGCGCGCTCGGTCAGGTCGCCGAGAGCGCGGTGGTAGGTGCCTCCCGCGTGGCCGAGCACTTCGGTGCCCGACGCGGCGGAAGCCTCGAGTCGAAGGCCCTGCACGTCGCGAGCCTTCTGCACGACCAGGAGTACCGCGGAGACGGCCGCTGGTCCCAGGAGCTCGTCCTCACCTGGAACGCGATGGTCAAGCGCATCGACCACGGGGTGCAGCCGCCCGAGCACATCCAGGTCGGCCCGTACAACGGCCAGACCGTCTCCACCGTGACTCCGGGTCCCGGCCGGAACCTCTGGGTCCGGCGTCAGTGGCAGCCGAGCGGCCCGAACAACTTCTACCGCCTGCAGTCCACCGAGCTCTTCCACGGGGACAAGCAGCTCACCCTCGGCACCAACTTGAACGCCCCCATCCTGAACAGCTACCTGCGTCGATAGTCCCCCCGACGAGGATGGTTCAGCCGGCCTTCCGCCGCGCGGCCACCGCTTCCAGGAGCTCGGCCGGGGTAAAGGGCTTGTTGAGCAGCGGCGCGTTCTCGAGCGCCACGCCGTGCCGGTGGAGCACGTCGTCGGCGTAGCCGCTCATGAAGAGCACGGGGACCTCGGGGTAGCGCGCGAGCACCTGCTCGGCCACCTCGGGCCCGCTCAGCCCCGGCATCACCACGTCGCAGAGCAAGAGCTCGACGGGACGCGCGTGTTCCGTGAGGCGCGCGAGGGCCTCCGTGCCGCTCGCCGCCGAGAGCACCGCGTAGCCGGCGCCGCCCAGGATGCGCTCGGCGAGGCGTCGGATGAGCGCGTTGTCCTCCACCACCAGCACGGTCCCTTGCCCGGCTTCGCGCTCCCGGGGCGCCTCGACCTTCTTCATCGGCACGGCGCCGCCCGCCACCGGCAGGAGGAGCTCGAAGGTGCTGCCGCGTCCCGGTTCGCTCCGGGCGCGCACCGCGCCGCCGCTCGCCTCGGCCAGGCCGTGGACCGTGGCCAGCCCCAGGCCCGTCCCGCGCGAGCTCTCCTTCGTGGTGAAAAAGGGCTCGAAGGCGCGCGAGAGGGTTTCGCGGTCCATCCCCACCCCGTTGTCCTGCACCTGCACCGAGACGAAGCGCTCACCCGCCGGGGCGCCGTCGGGCCCCGGCAGCGACGGATCCGAGGCCGTGCGTGCGGTGCGGACCATCACGCGACCGCCCCGCGGCGAGGCGTCGCGGGCGTTGAGCACGAGGTTCAGGATCATCTGATCCAGGCGCCCCGGGTCGATGAACGCGGCGGGCAGGTGGGCCTCGTGGTGCAGCTCCAGCGTGATCTCCTCGCCCACCAGGCGCTGGAGCATCGGCTCGAGCTCGGTCAGATGCGCCAGCAGGTCCACGGCCTCGGGGTGGTGCGGCCGCTGCCTCCCGAACGCGAGGAGCTGCCGGGTGAGCCCGGAAGCGCGCTTGGCCGCGTCGATGATGGTCTGCAGGTCCTGCCGTGCCTGGCCCGGGTGATCGCTCTCCTGCAGGGCCAGGCCCGCGGCGGCCAGGATGCCGGTCAGCAGATTGTTGAAGTCGTGCGCCACGCCGCCGGCCAGCCGCCCGAGGGCCTCGAGCCGCTGCGCCGAGTGCGCGCGATCCTCCGCCTCCAGGCGGGCGCGCTCGCTCTCCTTCTGGGCGGTGACGTCCATCTGGAGGCCGAAGATGCGGAGCGGGTCACCATGGGAGTCGAAGCTGATGTTGCCCACCGCACGAATCCACCGCACCTCGCCGTTGGGCCGCACGAGGCGGAACTCGAAGTCGAGGTTCTGCCGACGCTGGATGGTCTCCATCACCTGCGCCGCCACCGACGGCCGATCATCCGGATGTACGCGATCGACCCAGCTCTGGACGCTGGGCACGATCGAGCCCGGTTCGAGGCCCATCAGCGGATAGATTTCATCGGACCAGAACATGCGGTCCGCGATGACCTCCCACTCCCACGCCCCGGCTTTGGAGGCACGCAGGGCCTGGCTCAACCGCTCGGAGAGCTGGCGCAGCGCTGTGGCGTCGGCCTCGCGCTGGGTCACGTCGCGCACGATGCCGATGGCGCGCCCGTCCGGCAGTTGCCGGGCGTTCACCTCCGCGCGGAACGTGGTCCCGTCCCCCCGGCGCAGCGTGCGGACGGTCGTGGCCGTCTCGTTTTCGGTCAGAAGGTTCATCCGCAGAGCGGGTTCCTGCGGTTCGATCACCACCAGCTCGGGGATGGTCATGCGAAGGATCTCGTCCCGCGTGCGGCGGAGCATGGTGCAGGCCAGGTCGCTCACGTCTACGTAGCGCCCCTGGGCGTCCGCGATGAAGACCGCGTCGGCCGATTGCTCGAGCAGCACGCGGTACTTCGCCTCGCTCTGGCGGAGAGCGGCCTCCACCTCCGCGTGGTGCAGGGTGCTCTCGAGGATGAAGGCCACGCTGTGCAGAAAGAAGAGGTCGGGTTCGGAGAAGGTCCGCGGATGGTGGCTCGCCGCCCCGAGGACGCCGCGTCGCTCCCGGCCGAGGGGAACGCGCTGGAAGACGCACCCCTTCGCGCCGTGCTCGAGGAGCGGGGCGGGCAGGGTGAAGCGCCGTTCGCCTTCCACCTTCTCGATGACCAGCGGCCCGCTCGCGGCGGAGACGAACTCCGAGAACGAGCCCGGTCCGTCGCCAAGCCACGAGCGTTCGAGCCAGCCCGGCCGGAAGCCGTGCCCCGCGAGAGGCGCGAGCTGACCCTCGCGGAGCTCGAGTAGCACGCCGAGCTCCAGGTTCAGGCCTCGGGCCAGGGTGGCGACGGCCCGCTCGAGGAGGGCCGGGCCCGGGACTCGATCGAGCGCGAACCGTTCGAGCTCGGCGAGCTGGGCCTGGCGATCCATGAGCTCCTGAACGGTTCCGCCTGTAGAGGATTGTCGCATCCCGCACCCCCTCCCACCCGATGGCGAAGCATGAGGTTACCCCCGCCGATGTCCGTTGGCCAGGGTGCCCGTTGACCGGCGAGGCGCCGCGCCGGGCTCTCAGTGGACCTTCAGC
Organism: Deltaproteobacteria bacterium; assembly: GCA_020848905.1. NCBI lineage: Bacteria > Pseudomonadati > Myxococcota > Myxococcia > Deltaproteobacteria bacterium. The sequence continues at coordinate 81,653 of JADLHG010000059.1, read as the reverse complement.
CCGTCCAGGCCGAGGACGGCGTCCAGGCCGCGGTTGTGGGGCAGATGCACGCGAATGATCGGCCGGCGGCGGAGGCCCTCGGCGGTCAGGTCGGGCTGCGGCGGCACGGGATGTACCCCGGGGTCCCCGCCGCCGAGGACGAGGTGGGCGGCGCGGTACATGCGTGCGAGCTCCTCGTCGATGGCGTAGTCGGCGATCGGGTTGTCGGTGCGCGTGGGGCGGGGCTGCGCGTAGTCGCCGCTTCCGAGCTCTTCCATGACGGTGACGTTCAGCAGGCCCGGCATGTTGCTCACGAGGCGCGTGCGGCCGTTGCAGACCTGTCCGTTCCGCGCGAGCAGGATGTTCCAGTTGCCGTGGGGGATCAGGCGATCCAGGTCCGGCCCGGCGTTCGCGTGGCCGAGCACGACCTGCTTTTCGCCGAAGGTGGCACGCACGATGCCGCGGCGGTCGACGCGCAGGCGCTGGCGCTCCTCGGGGGTGCGCTTGAAGCGTTCGATCTCTCCCGGCGAGCCGGCGGCCAGCCAGAGCTGGGTGCGCCCCTCGGGGACCGCTACGGCGAGCCGCTCGAGGAGCTTCGCATCGAGCGCGCGGTTTCCGGCGGTGCAGGTGATCACGATGTCGGCGTCCTTGACGGCGGAGACATCGTCGGTGGCGACGGTCACGCCGAGCTGGCGGAAGAGACCGTTCGCGGCGAGGAGCTCGCGCACGGTTTGGGCCTTGTCGTAGACGCTCACCTGGTAGCCCTTGATGGCCAGGAACTTGGCGATGCCGAAGCCGATGCCCTGTCCGGTCTGGCCGGCGCCGAGCACCGCGACGCGCGTCCCGCGCAGGAGTCCCTGCCGCGCGTAGTGCCGGTGCAGGTCGTAGGCCTGCGCGGCGACCACGTAGCCGTAGATGTCGGGGCCCTCCTTGGCCTTGTCCGCGCCGCGCGCGAGGTCCTCCACGCGGAAGGGGACGTGCTCGATCTTGCGCAGCTTGTTCGAGCCGCTGCCGGTCTGTTCCACGCCGCCGAAGAGGTGGGCGTAGCGGGCCAGCTCCGGGCGTTTCTCGAAGAGGTGCACGAGCTGAAGCAAGAGCTCGCCACCGTCGTCGAGGACGAGGAACTGGGGTTTCATCGCCGCCAGCTCGCCCGCCGAGAGCTGCTCGAGGGGGGCTACGGCGTTGCGGACCCAGGTCTCGAGGAAGGGGCGATCGCCCTTCACGCTCTTGCCTCGGACGCGCAGCCCGAGCTGCGCGGCCGCCTCGGCCACGCGCGGATCGAGAAAATGCACCTTCTCGTCGTAGACCACCGTCTGGCCGGCGGGCAGGCCGAGCGCCTCGAAGAAGGTGAGCGTGTTGGTACGCATCGGCAGGCGCACGAGCGCGCCGCGCATCGGCGGCAGGCGGCCGTCCTTCCGGACCACGTACTCGAGGACCGGCAGGCGCGGTCCGAGGCCCGTCGCGTCGGCGAGGAAGCGCGCCACGCCGGCGCGCAGGCCGGCGAAGACCGACCACTGGTTGATCGGTCGGAGCTGGCCCAGCGTCTCGCGTCGCATGCTGGCCTCCCGCTGCAGGCGGCGGGCGAAGGCCACGGCGTCCTCACCGAGGGTGCGGCCGAGCGCGACTGGATCGACCCACACGTGATCGAGCCAGGCGTAGCCGGTCGGATGGTAGTCCGTGTACTCGTCGGTCAGGTGCAGCGCGCCCTGAAGGACGTTCAGGAGCGCCGCGGGCAAGGGGTTGTGCAGGCGCCGCCTGGACCAGAGGCGAAAGCGGTCCTCGCCCCCCTGGTCGCGCTGCCGCTTCACCTGCCGTAGCTCGACGAGAAACGCGCGTTCGAAGGGGGTCGCGGTTCCGTCGCGGGTGTGGGCGCGGGCGGTCTTCACGAGCTCCTCGAGGAGCTCCTGACCCTTCTCGCTGTGGAGCTGCGCGAGGAGCTGCCGCACGGGGAGCTGGTCGCGCTGCTTGCGCTGATACTCGCTCCCCCAGTGATTCATGATGGCTGCCCACTCCGGGAGCGTGCGGGGACGCGGAGGCGGGGTGCGCGCGGAGGCCGTGGCCTCGCCAAGCGCTGTGCCGCCGAGCGCCGCGGCGCCGAGCGCTGCAGCGAGGAGGACGACGCGGACGAGGTGCCGGGCGTGCGGGCGCATGGGGCCGGGCAGGGTCTGTGCAACGGTCGTGCCTGCGCGGGCAGGCGTGCGGGCGCGGGGGGGCGGGGCGCGACGCTCCCGCGCGGCGCGGCCGGGCACCAGAGACTCCACGCAATGACGGGGTCTTCCCCGCTTCGGGCCCGTGGCAACCGGGGCCTCAGGGCGTGGGCTCGGGCAGCCGTGCCACCGTCGGCGCCGGCGGGGGGAGGCGCCACGGCGGGTGGCATCGTAACCGGCCCGGGCCAGGGGGCGTATGCAGCGGCGGGCGGGCAAGGGCGTGGAGCGGGTTTCCCACCGGCGCTCAGGGGCCGCGGGCGGTGTCTTCCGTGCCGCATGTTTCCTCGACTTGCCCTGTGGTCATTGGCGGCGGCCCTGCCGCGTGCGGTGCGTGCAAAGGAGAGTGCAACATGAGAACGATGGCGCTTTGTGTCGGAATGTTTCTTCTGCCGGTGACCGTCTGGGCCGAGAAGGCCGAGGAGAAGGCTGCCCCGAGCAGCGTGAAGGCGGAGGACTGTGGCGCGTACATGAAGGCCAAGGCGCCGCTGCCCAAGAAGCTCTCGGAGCTGGTGGAGCAGGTCGCGCTGAACATGGACGCTCACGCGAAGTGGATGTCCGGCAACAAGGACAAGGCCTCGAAGGCCGAGCTGAAGTTCGTGAAGAAGATGGCCAAGGACCACCACGCGCTGGCGGCTCTGGCGAAGAAGATCGCGGCCGCGATGGCGTCGGTGAGCCTCGAGGCGGCGCCTCACGACATGGCCAAGATGCCCCCGGAGGTGGGGAGCACGACGGCCAAGATGGTCACGCTGAGCAAGGAGATGTCTGCCCTGCTCAAGGCGGACGCGGCAGCCACCGAGAAGATGATGGCGCAGCCGAAGACCGCCAAGAAGTAGCCCCCGTATCAGCCCCCGCCGCCGGATTCCACCTGTACGAAATACTGGGATTCGCTATCGTCCCGTCCCGACGACGGAGGGGACTCGATGCGAAACACGGGACGGCTGGGCGCGGCGCTGGCGCTGCTGCTCGCGGCCTGCGGCACGGAAAGAGTGGTCGCGGACCTGGGCACGACCGGCACGGCCGGCGGGGCCTGCTATCCGAACGGCACCTGCAACGCGGGGCTCGCCTGCGGTGCGGACCGGCGGTGCGCGAGCCTGGACGGGGGAGTGCCCGTGCGGGACGGTGCGGCGTCGATCGTGGATGGCCCGCCGGGCTCCTGCGCGCCGGGCAAGGACTCCGACGGTGACGGGCTCGGCGATCTCGTCGAGGGCTGCGCGCAGCGTCGGGACAGCGACGCGGACGGGCTGCCCGACTACCTCGATGGGGACAGCGACGGAGACGGGGTGTCCGACGCGATCGAGGGCGGGGCGAGCGGCGCGGCCGGCGCTCCGCGGGACACCGACCAGGACGGCTACCCGGACTACGTGGACCTGGACAGCGACGGGGACGGTCTTCCCGACGCGGTGGAGGATCGCAACGGGGACGGGCGCGTGGGGTGTTGCCGCGCCACCTGCGGCGAGAAGCTCGCCGGCTGCCCCGACGTGGCGGCCGGGGCTTGCGCTGCCGGTCAGAGCTGCGAGCAGGGGGCGTGCAAACCGGTCGCGGCGCTCGCCTGCGCGCGCGGCGAGTCGAGCGCCGTCGCCGTCGATACCTTCGGCCTGGGCACCGACCGCCTGGTGGGCAACGGGATCTGCGACGCGAGCCAGGCCTCGCTCGAGGTAAAGCGAGACACCGACGCCGACCTGGCGCTCGCGGTGTCGGGGAAGCCGACCTGGCAGAAGGTGAGCATCGCGGGCGTGGGCAAGGAGACGGCTGCCTTCTGCGTGGACTACGCGGGGGCGGACGGGGCGGTGGCGGGGGTTGTGGCGATCGCGCCGACGACGGCCAAGACGCTGGAGGAGGCCTTTCCGCAGGTCCTGAACGCGCTCGCGTCTCTGGCCGCGGTCGACCCCGGGCCCGCACCTTCCCCGGGAGCTCCGCCGCCGACTCCCTCGCCGAAGCTGCAGCTCCGCAGCCAGCCCGCGGCGAGCAAGACCCACGATGGGTTGCCCCTCTACGCGGGAGCCCTTCTCGATATCACCCTCAAGGACGCGACGGACCCGAGCACGGCGCGGGCCCGCATCCTGGCCGCGCTTCTCGGTCTGCCGGGCGGTGCGCTCACCGGCTTGCCCGCCCCCTTCGGTGTCCCGACGGATGGCTACCTCGTCCGGCTCTCGCTCGTGCTGCGCGCCGACGGGCGCGTGGCCTACGTGGTGGCCGTGACGCCGCGCGCGCAATTCGAGGACCCGACCAAGCGCACGGCGGCGCTCTCGCTCGAGCTCGCGGACGGGAGCGCGCTCGCCGCGGCGGCGGCCAAGCTCGGTCGCGGCTGCGAGGGGCAGGTGGTGGAGAAGGCCCCGATGCTGGACCTCATCTGGGTCGGGGACGAGTCGGGGAGCATGTACGAGCGGCTGAAGAAGCTGCAGCTCGGGTTGCCCGCTGTGCTCGCGGGCCTCGCGGCGAGCGGGATCGACTTTCGCGTGGGGGTGACGAACCTAATCGATCCGAACGGCACGGGCGGGTCGAAGGCCGGCGTCGGGAAGTTCTGTTCCGTGGCCACGACGAACCAGTCGGACGACGGGGGCCCCGACCGGTTTCTCGCGGCGAACGAGCTGGCGACCATCGCCGGCTGCGTGGCGAACCCACCGGGCTACGAGGGGGGCTCGGAGTACGGCCTGACCAACGCCCTCGAGGCGATCAAGCGGCACCTGCCGCGCGCCGACGGCGATCCGACCAAGCTGCGCAAGGGGGCGGAGGTCGCGATTCTGGTCGTGAGCGACGAGATGTCTAACGAGCTCTCCAAGGTCATCTCCTACAACGAGGCGAGGAGGTGCCCGCTCGCGCCCGACAAGACGAGCCAGCTCGCGACGATCGTGCAGCCCTTCCTCGACGCCTTCACGGGCAAGAGCGACCCCGAGACCCGCGCCACCTTCTACGTCGTCGGGGCCACCTGCGCCGACGCGTCGGGCTGCGACGGGATGGGGGCCGATGTGCCCTACGGCTACCAGGAGGTCATGGCGGCCACGGGTGGGGCGCAGGTCACGCTCTGCGGCGACGTGGTCGCCAACGTCCGCGCGGCGCTCGAGAAGATGCTGCGGCAGCTCAAGCCGATCCTGCTCGAGGGCCGACCGATCACGAGCAGCCTGCGGGTCACGCTGGACGGCAAGGAGCTCGTCCGCGGCGGTTCGCCGGGCTTCGCCTTCGAGGCCGGCTCGGGGGCGCTGCGCTTCGTGGGCCTGACGCTCAAGAAGGGGAGCCGCATCGTGGTCTCCTACCAAACCTGGACCAAGTGAGGAGGCGATCATGCGCGCGACCACGATGGCGATGAAGGTGCGTCTCCTCCTCGGTCCGGCGCTCGCGGTCGGGCTCGCGGGCGCCGGCTGCGGCGGAACCGAGCTCGTGCAACCGGGCACCGAGGGGCAGGCCTGCTATCCCAACCAGACCTGCAACAGCGGGCTCGTGTGCCAGGCGGGGACCTGCCGCGCGGGCGCGGGGAGCGACGGCGGCGTCGCGACCGACGGAGGCGGCAGCCCGACGATCCCGGACGGCTTCGGCCCGCTCCCGGCGTGCGCCGTGCCCGGGGCCCCCTGCGCGCTCGAGAACCCGTGCGCGGTGAACCCCGTCTGCGGCGCCGACTACAAGTGCCGGCCCGCGGCGGTGCAGCGCTGCGACGACGGGCTCGACTGCACGGTGGACACCTGCAAGGGCAAGGGGCTCTGCGAGCACAAGATCAAGGAGGGGAGCTGCGCGGTGCCGGTGGTGGGCCCCGACGGCAAAGGGGCGCTGGTCTGTCTGAAGTCCGGCGAGCGACCGCCCGCCGAGCCCTGCTCGGAATGTCGCCCAGCCGAGAGTCAGAGCGCGCTCTCGTCGGCCACGGGGGGCGTCTGCGACGACGGGGATCCGTGCACCAAGGACGACTTCTGCCAGGCCGGGCTCTGCAAGGGGACCGACTTCAGCACCCAGTGCTATCCGCCCGGCGCGAGCTGCTTCAAGGGGGCCTGCGACGGCAAGGGGGGCTGTGGCCAGGCGACGATCGCGCCGGACTCATGCTTCGTGAACGGGAAGTGCTGGTCGAAGGGGGAGCTCGCGCCGAACGGCTGCGGGGCGTGCGAACCGGCGACCAGCCAGACCGTGTGGATTTCCACCAAGGCCTTGTGCACCGTGCTGAGCGGTCCCGGGGATCCCGGCAAGTGCGTGCCCGATGGTACGGCGTCGTCGGACGGGTGCGGGGTGTGCGACGTCTCGAAGAGCACCACCGGCTGGACCATGCGCACCGGCATCTGCGCCATCTCCCTGATACCGCCGACTCCGGGGGGTCCGCCGGTGCCGCTCGAGTGCTACGCTGACGGCAAGAGCGCGCCCGGCGGAAGTTGCGCCGTCTGTAACGTGGCGAAGAACCCTGCGGCCTGGACCGTCACGGACGGCAACTGCTACATCGAGAGGAGGTGCCTGGCCAAGGGAGACCGGCCCGCGCCTTACGCGCAGGAGCTGTGCCGCGAGTGCGACCCGGCGAAGAGCCAGACGGTGTGGACGCCCATCACAGGCGGCTGCACGATGGATCGTCGGTGCTACAAGCCGGGCGAGCTGCACACCAGCCAGTGCTTCACCTGCGACGCCGCCCAGAGCACCACGCACTGGTCCGTGAAGACGGGCGTGGGCGCGTCGGCGCAGAGCTTCGACGCGGCCACGACCTTCCCCGCGGGCTACACGGAGACGCACACCGATCCGGCGAACAAGGTGAAGTGGCAGGTCGTCTCGGGGGCCCGTTCGGTGAGCGGGACGAACGCCCTCTACTACGGCGATCCGCAGGCGAAGAGCTTCGTCACCGCCGGCGTAGACAACTCGGGGGTCCTGACCCTCGCCCCGATCACGCTCCCCGCGAGCGGCGGCGCGGCCCTGCGCTTCTCCCTCTGGCACGACACGTTCACGAGCTCCACCTACGATCCGATCTTCCTGCGGGTGAAGGGGGGCGCCGAGCTCTGGCGCAAGGGTGAACCCTCCGGCGCGCCCCATCCGGCTCGCACCTGGATCGACGTGGTCGTGGACCTCTCGCGCTTCAAGGGACAGACCCTGACCCTCGAGCTCTCGGTGACGGCGGAGTCGACGACCGGGACGCGCGAAGGCGTCTACGTGGACGACGTGACGCTCCTGACCGGCTGCTGAGGCGTAAGGCGGCCGCGACCTCTGTCAGGGCGGCGGTGGCGGGCGCTGGACGCACTTGCAGAACTGATCGCACATCTCGCCCGACTGCCAGGCGCACTCCTGGTCCGTGCCGTCGCAGTCCTCGCCCAGCCAGTACTCGGTCGTGATGTTTCCGCAGTGGCAGTCGAGCAGGCAGTTGGCGGCCGTCTCGCCGCTCAGGGGCTCGCACTTCTTGTTGCCGCAGCTCACGGGGATGACGAAGCCGTCCACCTTCGGCTGGGGGGGGCGGCTGTCGCCGAGCCGAGCGTCCTTCCGCGGGCCGTCCGGAGGTCGCGCGTCGCGGGGGCGGGCGTCCGCGGGCCGGGGCGCGTCCGAGGGCCGCGCGTCCGAGGCGAGCGCGTCGACGCGTCGTCCGTCGGTCTTGGGACCGTCGCGGCGCAGGTCCGTGGCGGGAAGGCCGTCCAGAAGTCCGCGGTCGCCGACCGGTCCGTCGAGGCCGTGCGCGGCATCGGCGGTCCCGTTCCCCGCGCCGTCGCCCGTCGGGCGGGGGGGATCGAAGCCTCCCCGGAGGCACGCGCTGACGAGCAGACACGACGCCACGACGGTGCAGGTACGCAGAGCACGGAGCGTCGCCGGAAGGAATCGGGGCATCGCGTGCGTTGAGCATAGCAGGAGAGGGCGCTCCTCCCTCATTTGTGGGCGCGCGCTCCCGCGGGCGTTGGACGCGGGACTGCGTGCCGCCGCACGGTGGCGCTTGACGGGCCGGGCGGGCCGGGGTGGAGTGGAGCGCCCTCGCCGGAGGGCGAGCCATCGCGGCCTCTATCGAGACGAGCGGAGGAGAGCGTGATTCAGCGACGAGGTTTGGTGTTGAGCGCGGCGCTGCTGTGGTGCGGGGCGTGCAGTTCCACGACGAGCACGACGGTCGACCAGGGGGGACTCGCGACAGACGGAAGCGGCGGCACGAGCGACCGGGGTGCGGTTGGTGATGGGGGCGGCGGTGCGGATCGTGGGCCTTCCGGGGACGGGGGCGGGTCCGCCGACGGCCTGGCGCCCCGGGATGGCAACGTCACCGACAAGGGGGCGAGCGCGGAGGCGTCGAATCCGAAGCGCGACGGCGGCACGGGCAAGGATGGGGCGAGCAAGGACGGCGCGAGTCGGGACGGCGCCACCTCGTGCGCCTACACGCAGAAGGAGATCGACGACGCCTTCCGGGCCTTGGCCGGCAGCACGCTGCTCAAGTGCCTGCTGGTGAACGGCGTGGACGCGAACAACACCTTCACCGCCGGCAAGTCCTACAAGGTCACGGTAGACGCGGTGAAGAAGAGCGTGACGTATGACAGCGACAAGGGCCCGGTGAGCCACGTCTGGGACTGCAAGACCGACAGCCTGGTCCAGAACGCCACGAAGACCTCCATCACCCTCGGTGAGGCGGACCAGAGCGGCTGCAACATCGATCAGACGATGGGGATGTACTCGGGGACGATGACCACCCCGCAGGCCAAGGCGACCTGGGTCTTCACCTATTGAAGCGGCGGCGCGCGCGTCACAGGGCCACCACGTTGCGGTTCCCGTGGCAATGGAAGCTCGCGTCGGGGTTCGGAGGTGAAGGCCCAACGTTGCGCCGCCCGATCGGTGGCGTGGGAGCATCTGCTACGGATCGACTGTCCCGAGCGGGGCCAGCCACGGGGTCGCGGGCGCAGGCCGACAGGAGCAGGGCGGCCAGCAAGCCACGATAGGGCGAGCGCGTGCGGCAGGAGCGTTTCGGTGACGGGTCCATCGGTTCCCCCCAGAGGAGCGATGTAGCAGGTACCTTCAGAGGATACTCGACGCGCGGCGTGGAGCGGGGGACATTCACGGTAGAGCTGATCTGGGTCCGAGGGGTCTCGATGCACGAGCTGTCGCTGTGTCGTGAGCTCGTGGAGGTCGCCTGCACCGAGGCGCAGCGGCACGCGGTCGCGCGCGTGCGGACGGTGCGCGTCGTGGTGGGCCAGCTCGCGGGGGTGGAGCCCGAGGCGCTTCGCTTCGCCTTCGAGGTCGTGGCCCGAGGCACCGCGGTGGAGGGCGCGACGCTCGAGCTCGTCGAGGAACTAGGACGCGCGCGCTGTGCGCCGTGCGCCACGGAAGTGCCGTTGCCGAGCCGCTTCGAGCCCTGCCCGCGCTGCGGCGGATACGAGCTTTCCCTCGTGGCCGGGGACAGGCTGCGGCTGGCCGAGCTGGAGGTCGACTGACGATGTGCGGGAGCTGCGGCTGTGGGCACGAGGAAGTGCATCTTGACGGGGATGCGCTGGGCGACCACGCGCACGACCACGCACACGCGCACGACCACGCGCACGACCACGCGCACGACCACGCGCGTGCGTCGCGCGTGATCCGCGTGGAGCACGATCTGCTAGCCAAGAACGACGCCTACGCGACGAGGAACCGGGAGTGGCTCGCCGCGCGGAGGATCGCCGCGGTGGGACTGCTCGCGAGCCCGGGGGCGGGGAAGACCACGCTTCTCGAGGCGACAGTGAGGCGGCTCGGCGACCGCCTGCCGCTCGCGGTGATCGAGGGCGACCCGCGGACCAGCCGGGACGCGGAGCGGCTCCGCACGCTCGGTGTGCCCGCGCTGCAGCTCAACACCGGGCGGGGCTGCCATCTAGACGCGCACATGGTCGGGCACGCGCTCGAGCGGCTCCCCCCGCTCGAGGGAGGCCTGCTCTTCATCGAGAACGTGGGGAACCTCATCTGCCCGGCGCTCTTCGCGCTCGGCGAGACGCGGCGCGTGGTGCTGCTCTCGGTGACCGAAGGGGACGACAAGCCCGAGAAGTATCCGGAGGCCGTGGCCTGCGCGGACCTCCTCGTGCTGAGCAAGCTCGACCTGCTGCCCCACGTGCCCTTCGACCCCGAGCGGTGCCTCTCCGACGCGCGGCGGGTGCGACCGCGGCTCGAGGCGCTCTGCCTCTCCGCCCTCACGGGCGATGGGATGGATGCCTGGTGCGACTGGCTCGTGCGTCTCGCGCGCGCGGCGTAAGGACCCACCGCCCTCAGGGCGTGCAGGGGAGCTCGAGCACCACCGCGCCGAGGAGCAGGACCTCCGGCTGCGAGAACGAGAAGGGCCCTCGCAGGCGGTAGTAGCCCGCCGCGCTCCGCGTGAGCCCCCCCGGCAGGAGCTGCGGGTCCACCGTGAGCGTGCCGCCGCCGAGCCGCTCGGTCTGCACGTAGGCGTGGGTCACGCTTCCGCCCGTCCAGGGATCGTGCACCACGAGGTAACGCGGGTCGCTCGTCGAGCCGGTCGTGCCGTGGCCCACGACCGTCAGCCAGTGTCCGTTCGCGATCCGGTGCACGTCGGTCTGCGGGTCGTGCGTGCCCATGGCGATGAGCAGCCACGCGACGTTTCGGCCCTGGATGCCGAGCTTGATCCAGTCGAGCGACGGGAGGGCGACCCCCGTGTCGAACTCCGCCCCGATGGGGATGGGAGACCAGCCCTGCCATTTCAGCGAACGATAGGCCACGCCCTTGTCCTGCAGGTACCTCTTCAACCCCGGGAGCAGGTTCGACGGGGGCGTGCCGTAGCCCTGCGCGCTCGTGGCGAGGTAGGTCGCCGAGCCAAGCGTGGCGATGAGGTCGTGCTGGTCCTTCTTCCGGTCGCTCGAGTGGGCCATCAGGCCCGGGTGGCCGTGGTCCGCGAGCCAGACGAGCGAGTTCGAGACGGCCGTGGGCCCGCAGTGGTAGTTGCCCCCGTTCGCGAAGCCGCCGTAGGCGGAGTCGGTCTGCGTGTAGTCCGGGAGCTCGGTCACCTTCTGCACGAAGACGGCAGCGGGTGTGCTCCCCACGCAGAGCGCGCCCGCGTCGCCCGTCGGCTGCGAGCGACTGTCGGGAGCGGGCCCTGGCGACCCATCGCGGGGTGCGGCGCCGTCGCGGCGCGGACCGTCACCGAGAAGGTCGAGCGCTGCCCGGGCGTCCCATGGGCCGGACGCGCTGTCGTGGGGTCCGCCGGCCTCGAGGGCCGCGCGCCCGTCCTCCGTCACGCCTCCGTCGTCGAGCCGCCTTCCCGAGCCATCCCGCGCCGACGGGCTGCCGTCGCACGCCACCACGAAGAGCAGCGCTGCGAGGAGTGCGGTGAGCCCGAGCCCGGCCTTCTTCATCGGCGCCTATCGTAGCACGAGGCGGCGCGACACCGGCCGCGGCGGGCCCTTGCTCGGGCGAGCAGACGCGCAGGCGCGACGAAGCCTGACGGGATGGATCGCGGCCAAGGTGACCAGGTTCAGAAGCTGGCCACCGGCTGCATCGCGAAGGCCTGAAAGCCGGGGTCCGCCTTCCCCCACTCGTCCACGGTCTCGGTGCCGTGGCCGCGGAGCGGGTTGGGCCAGGCCGAGACCTGCGGCGCGGCCGCGCAGCTCCCCACGGGGCTCGGGTGGATGAAGGTGAAGGGGACGTTCAGCTCGGGGCCATCCATCGGCGTGGGCGGCGTCCGGGGCACCTCGAGCTGGGCGGTCGGCAGGCCGCGCGCATCGTAGCCCGCGAAGTAGGTCGTCTTGCCGCTCTGCTCGTAGGGGCCCACGGGCGTCGTGCCCTTCAGGCTCCCCTCTTCCTCCCGGACAATGGCCCGCTCGCGGAAGGCTCCGCTCGCGTCGTAGAGGAAGTGGTGCGTGGAGGTCACGCTCTGGCGCATCGACGCGATGGTGACGCCCTCTTCTTCCCAGAGGTTGAAGATCGTGCCCGAGGCCTGGTCGAGCTCGAGCCGCACCTTGCGCACCTCGCGCACCTTCCAGAGGCGACCGTCGTAGACGTAGTCGATCGTGGCGCCGATCCGTCCGTGCGTTTGCTCGGTCCAGGTGACCCGCGCGAGCTCGCCGCGCGGACCGTAGCTGCGCTCGATGCGGAAGTCGGCCGCGGCCCGCGAGGTGGCGCCGACGCGGGTGTAGTAGCGCTTCCGCACGAGCTGGCCTTGCAGGTCGTGCTCGAGCTCCGCGCGCACCTCTCGCTCGCCGGCGATCATCGCCTCGCCGACCCGTCGGCCCCGCGCGTCGTAGGCGAAGCGGTAGGAGAGCTCTCCTTCGAACCGCTCTTCGGTGAGCCGGCCCTGCCCGTCGTAGGTCAGGTTCGTGACCCAGGTCTCCGGACCCTCGTCGAAGACCATGCGCTCCGTGACCTTGGTGGGGCGGCCAGCGGCGTCGAGCGCGAAGAGCTGCGTGTCGGTCGGAGCGTTCTGGAAGTCGCGCGCCCAGGCCTCGAGCTTCTCGCGGAACGCCGGATCCTTGGCGAAGCTCGGTTCCGCGCCCGGCTCGAAGGTGTAGTGCTCGTAGCGGGTCAGGCGCCCGCTCGCGTCGAGCTCGCGCTTGCCGAGGCGCACGACCTGGTAGACCCCGTCCTGCTCCTTGACCTTGATGAAGGGCAGCGTGCAGGCGACCGCCGGTACCGGCGCGACGACCCAGCCCTTCGCCTTGGCGTACTTGTAGAGGCGCGAGAGGACCCGGCGGTCGACCCAGCGTACGCGCTTGAGCTCGCCGAGCGTGCGGAAGGGGCGTACGCGGCGCGCGCTCACGATCCCCTGCGCGGCGTAGGAGCCGCGCACCCCGAGCCCCTCGAGACGCGCGTCGACCAGGAGCTCGCGGAGGCTCGCGCTGTTCGCCGTACGCAGGATCCCCGCGGCCTCGGGCGTGCCGTCTTCGAAGGCCGCGGCGGCCTCGAGCTCTGCCGCGCTCTCCGCGCCGTCGGCGGAGGCGGTTTCGAAGGTCGAATTGCCCGCACCGTCGGGCGCGCCGCATCCCGTGAGCGCCGCGGCACTGCAGAGGGCCAGCAGAAGACCTGTGCGCGTGCCGAATAGACCCTTCCCCTTGCGTCTGTCTCGCATCGTCTCTCTCTCCTTGTCTCGCGCGCCGCTGTGCAGGGGATGTTCCAACGACGGTTGGACCTCCTCGCGTCGACGAAGCCCGCGCAGGAGCGAGGGTTCACGCGACGGAGGCCCACGCAACGTTCTCGAGCCGTTCACCGAGGGTCGAACGATCGCGGGAAAGGGTGGGGGCGCGTGCCCCCGCGCTCGCGGCGAACCGCCGGGCTCAGCGACGGACGACGGCGTACCCGACCTTGTCAGGCGGCGTGTCGCTGCAGCGCGCGAGGCCCTCGCGCCAGACCACGTCGTAGCTGAAGAGGGCGAAGGCGTCGTAGGGTCTTCCGGCCAGACGCAGCTCGCCCCGCTCCTTCGGCCAGAGGGTGAGCGTCGACTCGGCCTCGAACTTCAGGCCGAAGTTGCGGTTGTCGTGGCAGTCGGCCATGACGTCGGGCGTCGGCGTGAAGGCCTCGCACCCCCCCTCCACCCGACGGACCTTGAGCTCGGGAGGGATGCAGCCCACGTCCAGCATTCGCGCGCCCCCTCCGCCCGCGAAGAGGAGCACCCCGCTCGGGTCGCGGATCACGAGGTACTCGGCGGCATTGAGGCCGGCCTCGTTGTCGCAGTAGGTCACGCGTACCTTCTGGCCGGCGGTGAAGGGCAGCCTGAGACCGCTGACGTCGCAGTGGACGAGCGGGGCGGTCCCTCCGATGACGAGGGCGAAGGTGCAGTCCTCCTCGGGATGCAGATTGATCGTGGCCTCCATGGTTCCAGAGCGTGCCGGCACCTGGCGCCAGTCCATCTGGATGCTGGAGAGGTGCGAGCCCTTGTACCCGTGACGGGTGCATGCGTCGCCGGGCGCCGTGATCTGGCTACAGGCTGGAAGGGCGAGGCTCGCGAGGAGCGCGAGCGCGCCAGCAGGCAGGGCCCTGGACGCGCTTGGATGAGGCAGCATGCTGTTCCCCCCGGCTCGTCGCGCTCCGCGTGGGGCACCTCGAGGGCGCGGCGACCTGTTTACTCTACATGAACGGCGCCAGAGCGCCGAATAGTTCAGCGGCGCCCGCGCTGTCGCCCGAGTGGGATGCGCATTGCTGTCATTTCCACCCTCGATCCTCGCCTCGGAGGGTTCTGACGCGCAAGGAGGGTCTCATGACGCCGCCAACCGCACGGCCTCGTCCCCAGCTCTGGCCCGCCTTCCACGTGCTCGGGGTCTTCCTTGCCTTCGGGGCGCTCTTCGCGCTCCTCGACCGGGACGCGCGCCCCTTCATCACGCTGGCCACGCTCGGCCTCACCCTCGGTGGGAGTTTCATCGCTTTCGCGCTGGTCAAGCCGCGCCGCAAGCGCTGGCCGAGGCGCATCGGCCTGTGGCTTACGGGGCTCTCGCTCTTCCTTGGCGCGGGCGTTTTCGGCCGCCAGAGCTTCCAGCTCGAGGGCCTTTGGCCTCACCTCCTGCACGGCGCGCTGGACGGGGTGGTCATGCACTACCTGGTGGCCAAGATCCTCGGTCCGATCTTCTTTGGTCGCGCCTGGTGCGGCTGGGGCTGTTGGACCTGGATGGTGTTCGAGCTTCTGCCCTACCCTCGGGGGAGGCACCCGACACCGCTCCGCGCGAGCGGCGTGCGGGCCCTGCATCTTGCGCTCAGCCTGGGGCTCGTGCTCCTGCTCTGGTTCGGCGCGGGCTACCGCCAGGGCACGGAGTGGAAGACCACCTCTCGCTCCGGGCGGGGCGCCCGCCGGCCGCTACTTCGTCCAGATCTTGACCCCGGCCTTCTCCGCGCCGCGGCCGTTGCAGCCGTGCACCATGGTGCCGATCTCTCCCACGCAGACTACGATGCCGTGCGAGGGATCGTGCTGCGTGGTGAGCGTGCTGGTCGAGGCGCAGTTCGCCTCCACGAGGCCCCAGTGCCAGGTACAGGGGTTCGTGCCGCCCGCAGTGGTCTTCTTCGTGAAGGCGAGGTCCGTGAAGCTGTTCGAGCAGTCGGCCGAATTGGCGGAGCTCGAGAAGACGCATGCCGGCCGATAGAAGACGGTGATCTTGACGTTGCAGGCTCCGCTCAGGCACCTCGACGCCGTCCCGTCCACGCGGAACGCGGCGGTCTTGAGCGCGTTGACGTCCTTGTCGGCGAGCTTGAAGAGGGCCGTCAGGCTCGCGAAGCTCGTGCCCACCGACTTGTCCGAGCCGCTCCAGCCGCTAGGTACCGCGGGGCTCCCCTCCGGGTAGCTCGCGACCAGGGTCCAGCCGCCTCCGTCGCGGGTCATGTCGCAGTAGACCCTCGTGGCGCTCGAGGAGCCGGGGATGACGATCGGATACGTCCCGTCCTTGGCCGCGCTGTTGGCCGCGTGGAGCTCCTGACAGGACCTTGCGTAGGCGCAGACCTTGCCGGTGGAGCAGAGCCCCGAGGCGCAGTCTCCGCCCACGCCGCACGCCTTGCTCACCTCGCAGCCGCCGCACTTCGTGCCGCCGCAGTCTACGTCGGTCTCGTCCCCGTTCCTGACCTTGTCGGTGCAGCTCGGCGTCGCGGCGTCCGGGCTCACGCCGCGGTCGGCCGCCTTGAGGTCCGCCTTGCCCGATCCCTGGTCGGCCGCACCCCGGTCCTGATACCCCGCGCCCTTGTCCGCGACGACCCCAGCATCCACGGGCAGGCACCGGCCGGTGCTCGCGCTGCAGACCGTACCCGGACCACACGTGCCGACCGTGCAGGTGTTCCCCGTCCCGGCGTCGTTGCAGGCCCCGAGACCGAGCAGTCCAATCACCGCCAGCGCCACGCGCGCGGCTCTTGCTCCCTCACTCATGTGCGTCCCCTCCTTCGTTGGCCAGATAGGTGGATATGCGGCGCGTAATATCACGACTCGCTCCCGAGCCGCGCCCGGATCTCAGCGCTCGAAGGCGCCGATGTCGGGAGCGGTCCCGCGCGCGCGACCGAGCAGGTCCGTGGCTGGCATCTGCGTCCTATCCGCGGCGTCCTGGGCCGCCGAGCCCGTGCCGAGCGCGGCAAACCCTGCGAGAGCGACAAAGGCGTCGCGAATCGTCGCGTAGCCGCCGCGAAAGCCTGGGCCCTCGAAGCGAGGCAAGGGTGCGCCCACGAGGCTCGTGGACACCGGATCCCCGAGCACGGCAGACGGGTCGGCCGTGTAGTTCAGCAGGTCGGTCGGGTCCGTCGGGACGGGCTTGCCGCGGTTCCAGTAGAGGTTGCGACGCAGGCTCGCCGAGGTGATCTGCGCCGCAGGACTGCGCAGCAGATGGTCCATCCGCCCGTCGGGGCGCGCGTAGAGGTTGTTCGCGATCAGGATCGCCTCGCTCTTCGGGTTGCTCGCGCTTGCCCGGCCCACGAAGCCTGCGAAGGGGGCCGAGGCCGCGTCGCCCAGGACCGTGTTCGCGCGCACGGTGACCTTCCGCGCCGCGCGAATCGCGATCGCGCCGCTCACCGACGTGCCGTTGAGCGCCACGAAGTTGTTCTCGACCGTCGCGTCGTCCACCTCGAGGTAGGGCTGGTCGGCTCCGCCAAGGGAGATCACCGGCTCTGCCGTCGCGCCGCTGTCGAAGTGCACGAAGATGTTGCGCCGCACCGAGGTGCGCTGCGTGGCTGCCGTCGTGGTCGACGAGGTGCGAACCGCCAGCATGGACTTCACGTTCGTCGGCACGGCCCGCCCGCTGCCCGCGTAGTCCCCCAGAAAGACGTTGTCCTGCAGCACGACGTCCTGGGAGGCCCCCGAGACATCCACCCACTGGCTGCCGTCGCCCGGGTTGTAGAGCAAGTTCCCTTCGAGCGTGACGGCCTGCGACCTGAGCACGCGCACCAGGTCGTTCAGGTAGCTGTCGTGGATCACGTTGTCGCGCAGCGTGCAGCCGTCGGCCTGCCAGAAGTAGATGAGCCCCGTCGTGCCAGCGGCCGCCTGTCCGGTGATCTCGAAGCCCTCGAAGGTGACGCGCGCGCCCTGCACGTCCAGCACCGGGTTCGCACGGGCGGTCAGCTTCGCCCGGTACGGAAGCTCGGAGCGAAAGGTTACCTGCTGGCCGAAGGAGCGACGCGCCTGGAGCTGCTCCTCGTAGGTGCCCGCGCCGACGAGCACGAGGTAACCCCCGCCGTTCGGAACGGCGGCGAGCGCGTGCCCCACCGTGCGCCAGGGCTGGGCCTTGGTGCCGGGCCACGCATCCGAGCCCGAAAGGGAGACGTAGTAGGTGCCGGCAGGCGGGGCTCCTTGATCGCGGCGGAGATCGGGACTGCCGCCGCCGTCGTCGAAGAGCGTTCCGCCATCCGTGGGCCTCGAGCTCCCGTCGGTGGGCGTGGTTCCCCGTTCGGTGCGAGCCCCGTCCGAGGGGCGCGGGCCGCCGTCCGAGGGGCGCAGGCCGCCGTCCGCTTCCGGGCCGGAGACGAAGCTCGCGCGCACGCACCCCGCGGCCTGACAGCCAAGGACCGCGAGGGCGACCTGGAGGACGCGGGCCCGCACGCGCCTATCTACTTACAGCAGCAGCGCACGAACTTCGGCAGACCGGTGAGCGTGCCGCCGCAGGTGCCCTGGGAGAAGCCTGAGGGATACCCCCGCTCGCAGTCGGCCTCGGCGTTGTACCCCACCTTGGCCCAGCGGCAGCCCGTCTCGGAGCAGGTCTTGCCGAGCTTCTGGCAGGCCACCTTGCAGTCTCCGCTGCCCCAGCCGGGGTCGATCGGCACGCAGCTCGAGAGCCCCGAACGGCTCACGTCGGGTTCCGTGCAGCAGCAGCGGGCGTAGGTGCCTGCCGCGTGGGTCTCGGCGCAGGTGGTGAGCTTCACACCGAGGAGGTCCTTCTGGCAGTTGTCGTTCGAGAGATAGACCTTCATCGAGCCCGCGCAGGCCGTCGAGCACTGCGCGAAGTCGTTCAGGCAGTGGGTGTTGCAGGACATCGGCGTTCCGGCCGTGCGGCAAGCGTTCAGATTGGGGAACGTCGCGGCGTCGGCACGCGCTCCGCCGTCGGGGCGGCGGCTATCTCGGCGCGCGCCGTCGGTCGGTGGTCTTCCATCCAGGCGACGCGAATCGCCGCGCGGGCCGTCCCCCTGCGGAGGAGCTCCCACGTCTTGAAGGCCACGGTCGGGAGCGACGCCGGTGTCGGAGGCCGGGCTCCATCCCGCGTCTCGCGGCATGCAGGTGCAGAGCCCGTAGGTCTGATCGGACAGGCAGACCTGCAGGCCCGGGCTCCCGTTGCCGCAGGTGCACGCGCGCTGCTCCCCGGCGGCGCAGAGGCTCGGCGTGGCCGCGCAGCCGGGCGCGCCGAGAGCTAGGGCGGCGAGCGCCAGGCGAAGGCCGAGAACGATCTGGGGGCCCATGTGACACCTTTGCGTGGGGGACAAGGGCCGATTCTGGCACGCACGCGCGATGGCACACAAGCGGGCACGGCTCGAGTGTGGGGCTCGAGGTTTGACCGCGCCTCCTTCACCGGCCGAGCGCCGTCCCACCCACGAGCAAGGCGCCGTAGACGAGATGGAGGTAGATCGTGTCCCGGTTCGCGCCGACGAGCGCTCGCTCGCCGAGGTGGCGAGAGAGGGTGCGCCACGCCCGCGCGGCGAAGGGCAGCGCGAGGAGCGCCACGAGCGAGCCTCGCGGCAGCCATCCGCCGAGGACGAGCAACCCATGAGCGGCGAGCGCGCCAACGAGGGAGAGGCCGTACAGCGCGCGTGCCGCCCGTGCCCCGTGGGTCACCACCAGGGTGTTTTTCCCCGCCCGCGCGTCGCTTGGCGCGTCGGGGATCTCGTTGACCAGGAGGATGTTGGCGGTGAGCAGGCCAAGCGGCACGCCGCTCAGCGCCGGGGCCCATACGGCGTCGAAGAAACTCCGCAGGTCGGATAGCTGCGCCGCCGAAGAGGCGACGAACACCCCGCCCACCAGCAACGGGCCGAACGCCAATCCGACGGAGAGCTCTCCGAGCCCTCTCCGGGCGGCGAGCCGCAGCGGTGGCGCCGTGTAGACGTAAGCCAGAAGCGCACCGAGGCCGCCGAGCAGGAGCAGCCAGAGAGTCGCCCCCCGTGCCACGAGAGCCACCCCACAGCCGCCGGCGACCGCCGTGGCGCTCCAGGCGATCCGTGCGAGCCCGCGCTCGCCCACGAGGCCCAGCTCGATGGCCCGACTTCCGCCCGAGAAAGGCAAGAAGTAGTCATTGTTCCCTTGATCGGTGCCGCTCCGCCAGTCGAAGAGGTCGTTCCAGGTATTCGCAGCGACGTGGAGCGCGAGCGCCCCGGTCAACGCGAGCAGAAACGACGTCACGGACCATCGGCCGCTCGCAGCCGCGAGGGCCCCTCCGAGGAGCGCTGGTACGAGCGTCGCCGTGAGAAACGGCGCGCGGGTCACGACGAGGGCGGCGAAGACGTGGGTTCCGAGCGAGATGCGCGGACGCGCGCCCTCGATCCGATCGGGTGGCAGCGCGTGCGTCACGCCGCAGTATCCGACGTGTTGGCCCCTCTTCCTCGTCGGCGAGACCCGAATGTGCGCCGGAAACTCGGCGCCATCCTTGCGCACGAAGACCGTGTCGGTCTCGAAGCTCCCCGCCGCCACGGCGCCCTTCAACCACCGAGGCACGTGCTCGAGGACCACGAGCCCGGGAGAGAAGAGCGACACCCGTTTCTTGCCCACCACCTCCTCGGGAGTCCAGCCGAAGAGCGCGGCCGCCCCCCGATTGAAGGTTTCGATGCGACCCTCCAGGTCGCAGGTAATGACACTCTTGTCGGCCACGATGCACCTCGGTCGTTTTGGGGAGCTGGCCTCAATCGTCGTCGCCGGTGCGGCGGGTTCGGTCCCGCAGCACGTCGAGCACCTGGACCACGTCGAGGCGCGCCGTGTCGACGAAGACCTTGAGGGCCTTGTCGATGAAGACGGCGAGCATGCGCATGCGCCGCAGGCGATCGAGCACGTCGCGCGATACGCCGGCCTCCTCCTTCGCTCGCCGCTCGGCGCGCTCCAGGTCGCGCCGTACGCTCTGAACCAGCGCCCGTTCGCGTTCGGAGACCACGCGGCCGATCATTCTCATGAGCTCAGTCTCGGCCGCATAGCGCCAGACGTCCTCGCGCGGAGACCGGACTCGCAAGACGACGCCTCGTTGCTCCAGCTCGCGCACGAGCATCGAGACCGCCCCCTTTGACAAGCCGAGCGCCGCCTGGATCTGCGCGGCCGTCATCGTGTGCCCCCGCAGGTAGAGCAGCGCCCAGATGCGCCCCTGATTGCGCTTGAACTTCCAGAAGTCGATGACGTTACCCACCGCATCGACGACGAGGGCCTCCCAGGGGACCAGCGTGCCTGGGCCCTCCTGTTCCGCCTCGCTCTGTTCACGCGCGTACTTCATGGTCCCTCCTGCGTCGCCGAGAGCGTGCCGCCGACTCGCGTCGCCTCGCCACCTCCCTCGGCAGGCCAGGGCACGCCGACGCCCCGACCGAGCGCCTGCACGTCGACCCACCTGCCGAAGGCTTCCTGGGCCTGCGCCAGCTCGTTGCGCACCAGGCCCAGCACCGCCCTCTCGCCCACCGCACACGCCTCCCGCGCCAGGTCCCCGAGCTCCGCGTCGTTGCGGTGAGCGCGCGCCCAGGCCCCGGCCACGCGTGGCGGTAGGGACGAGGTGGCCGAAAACGCCGCCGCCAGCGCGGCGTTCGGCGTCTTGTCCGCGAGATCCTGTCCGCTTCGCAGATCCTCGAGGTCGTCGAGCGCCTGGAACGCGATGCCGAGGTGCTCGCCCGCGAGGCTGAGCCGTGCCGCCACCTCGGCGGGGGCGCGCGCGAGGGCCGCGGGGATGCCGCAAGCCAGAGAGAACAGTGCCCCGGTCTTGTCCTGGGCCACACGTCGCCACCTCGGCAGATCGAGGGCCACGTCGCCGCGGGCCTTCTCCTCTGCGAGCGCCCCGCGCGTCATGCGGCGGATGGCGTCGACGATGGACGGGAGAAGCGAGCGGTCCACCAGCGCGAGCGCGCGGCAGAGCAGCTCGTCCCCGATGAGCACCGCGGCCGTGTTGCCGACGCAGGCGTTGGCCGAGGCCTGGCCGCGGCGAACCCTCGCCCCGTCGATGACGTCGTCGTGCAGCAGGCTCGCCAGGTGGATCAGCTCGAGGGAGACCGCGGCCCGCACGACGTTGTCGCTCTCCGGATCGAGTTCCAGCGCGGACGCGACGGTGCGGCAAAGACGCGCGCGAGCCCGTTTGGCCGGCGCAAGGGCAATCGCGGAAACCGGGGCCTCGACGTCGAAGAGGACCTTCACGAGCAGGGCCTCGACGGACTCGATCATGAGGTTAAGATAGTTCAAGACGTCTTGAACTGCAAGCGGGGGTCCGCCCGTTCGCGGCTCGTGTGGCTGGGAGACGCTTCTTCACCGCACCTCGGGTTCCATCTCGCGCGATGGGCGGCGCGCGGCCGGCCGAGCGCGACCTCGCGCGTGGCACGGACGTTGCTTTGTTCGTCTGGTATGCGCATCCAGGCGCTCTCCGTCGAGGCGGCGCTGGCCAGCCTCCGCAGCGGGCCGAAAGGACTCACCGCCGAGGAGGCCCGGCGCCGCCTGCGCGAGTTCGGTCCCAACCGAGTGGAGCGGCTGGCCCGGCCGCACCTCGCGCTGCGCCTGCTGAAGGAGTTCACGCACTTCTTTGCGCTGATCCTGTGGGTCGCGGCGGCCCTGGCCTTCTTTGCGCACTACCAGGCGCCGGGGGAGGGGATGGGGACCCTGGGGTGGGCCATTCTGGCGGTGATCCTCATCAACGGCACCTTCTCCTTCTGGCAGGAGTACCGGGCAGAGCGGGCCATTTCGAGCCTGGAGCAGCTGCTTCCACATCAGGTCAGCGTGCGACGCGACGGCCGGGTCTGGTCCATCCCGGCTGCCGAGCTCGTGCCCGGGGACGTGATCTTCCTCGAGGATGGGGACAGCGTGCCGGCCGACTGTCGGCTGCTCGAGGGCTTCGGGGTGCGGGTGAACAACGCCACCCTCACGGGCGAGTCCGTGCCGCTCAGCCGCGAGGCGCGTCCCGACGATCGCGCCGAGCTCACGGCCGCCGTCAACGTGCTCCTGGCGGGAACCGCGGTCGTCGCGGGGCAAGCCCAGGCGCTGGTCTTCACCACCGGGGCGCACACCGAGCTCGGCAAGATCGCGCACCTGACGCAGACTGCCGACCCGGGGTTCTCGCCCCTCCAGCGCGAGATCCGGCGCGTGAGCCGCATCGTGGCGCTCCTCGCGGCCTCGCTCGGCGTGCTCTTCTACTTCATCGGTCAGAGCCTCGGCCTCTCGTTCTGGCAGAGCCTGCTCTTCGGCATCGGCATCATCGTGGCCAACGTCCCCGAGGGGCTCCTGCCGACGGTGACGCTGGCCCTCGCCATGGCCTCGCAGCGCATGGCCCGGCGCGGGGCGCTCATCCGGCACCTCCCCGCCGTCGAGGCCCTCGGCGCAGCCACGGTGATCTGCACCGACAAGACCGGCACGCTCACCCAGAACAAGATGACCGTCGTGCGCCTCTTTCTGGGCGAGCGGACCTTCGACGTGGCGGACGCCGCGAGCTGGCTTCCGCTGGCGCGCTCGCATCGGCGTTTCTTCGAGGCCGCCGCGCGCTGCCACAACCTGAAGGAGCTCCCCTCTCCCGAGCGGCCCGCCGTCGGTGGCGACCCGATGGAGGTCGCGCTGGTCGAGCTGGCGCAGCGCGTGGACGGCACGCTCGCCCACGGCGCGCGCGTGGACGAGATCCCCTTCGATTCGGATCGCCGCCGCCTCTCCACGCTCCACGAGACCGAGGAGGGCGTGCTGCTCTACACCAAGGGCGCCCTCGAGCCGCTCCTCGCGCTGGCCACCCACGCGCAGCTCGGCGAGGCGGTCGAGCCGCTCTCGGAGGCGCACCGCACGCGACTCCTCGAGGCGCAGGACGCGCTCGCGCGCCAGGGGCTCCGCGTGCTGGCCCTCGCCTGTCGCCAGGTTCAGCCCGGCACCCCGCACGAGGCGCTCGAGAGGGAGCTCACCCTGCTCGGCCTCGTGGGCCTCGAGGACCCGCCGCGCCCCGAGGTCCCCGACGCGATCGCTCGCTGCCGCTCCGCCGGGATCCGCATCTTCATGGTCACGGGCGACCATCCGCTGACCGCGCAGGCCATCGCGCGCCAGATCGGGCTCGCGACCTCGGACGAGGCGCACGTGATCACCGGCGACGCGCTCCGCCGCCTTTCGGACTCGCAGCTCCAGCTCGCCCTCGACACGCCGGAGCTCATCTTCGCCCGGGTGGACGCCGACCAGAAGACGCGCGTGGTCAACGTCCTCAAGCGCAAGGGCGAGATCGTGGCCGTGACGGGAGACGGCGTGAACGACGCGCCGGCGCTGAAGAGCGCGCACATCGGCGTGGCCATGGGGCGCGGCGGCACCGACGTGGCCCGCGAGGCCGCCGACATGGTGCTCACCGACGACAACTTCGCCACGATCGTGAACGCCGTCGAGGAGGGGCGGGCCGTCTACGCCAACATCCGCCGCTTTCTGACCTACATCCTGACCTCCAACGTGCCCGAGATCGTGCACTACCTCTGCTTCGTGCTGCTGCGTATCCCGCTGCCGCTCACGATCATCCAGATCCTGGCCGTGGACCTCGGCACCGACATGCTGCCGGCGCTCGCCCTCGGGGCGGAGAAGCCCCATCCGACGGTGATGCAGGTGCCGCCACGTCGGCGCGGCGAGCGGCTGCTCTCGCCCGGGCTCCTTCTTCGCGCGTACGGCTTCCTCGGGCTGCTGGAGGCCGCCACTGCCATGGGGGCCTACGCGCTGGTGCTCTGGGGGGGCGGCTGGGTCTACGGGCAGACCCTGACCGCGCAGGACCCGCTCTACCTGCGCGCCACGACGGCGTGCCTGGCGGCGATCGTCCTCTCGCAGGTGGTGAACGTGTACCTCTGTCGCGGCGACCACGCCTCGCTCTTCAGCTACGGACTGAAGGGGAACCGCCTCATCCTCTGGGGGGTGGCGAGCGAGCTCGCGCTCATCCTGCTCATCGTCTACACGGGCCCCGGCCAGCGCGTCTTCGGCACCGCGCCGCTGCCGCTCGCTGCCTGGCTACGCATGGTCCCCTTCGTGGTGGCCATGCTGCTCCTCGAGGAGCTGCGCAAGAGCATCGCGCGCGCCTGGGCTCGACGTCGCGGGCGCGGTGCAGCGGCTACGACGGTCTCGCGCGCACCGTGGCCGCCAGCGTCCGCCCCACGTCCCGGAAGCCCACGGCGGGGAACTTGAGGTTCTCCTCCTCGACCGCTTCGCGCGCGATGTCGTCGAGCGAGAGGATCCCCACCAGGCGGTAGTCCTCGCCCACCACGGCCAGCCGGCGGACCCCGTGCTCGCGCATCGTCCGCTCGGCCTCCTCCAGCGAGGCGTCGGGGCCGCAGGTGAAGATCTGCCGCGACATGGCCGCCCGGACGTGCAGCTCCGAGAGGGCGTGTCCCTGCACGCAGGCGGTCATGGCCACGTCCCGGTCGGTGAGCATGCCCACCACCCGATTCTCCTCGTCCACGACCGGAACGGCTCCGCAGTCGTGCGACCACATGATGCGCGCGGCGGTCTGGAGCGTGGCGTCCGCGCCGCAGGTCTGGACCTTCACGGTCATCACGTCGCGTACCTTCATGGCGACCTCCGATGGGCCCACCGGGCCGTCGCTGGACAGACTCTCGCTTACAGGGCTATTGCGAAGGCCATACCAGGCGGTCGTGGTCGCGCAACGACGGAGGTTCCGTCGGAGAACCCGCGTCGCTCGTCCGAGGGCCCCGGTCGCGGCGTGTCAGGACGACCCTTCGACTTGGCCACTCTGCCGGAGCGCCGGGCCACCTTGACCGCGAGGCTGCGCCAACCTCCTGAGGCGGCGGGTGGCACGGGCGTTGCTTCAGCCTTGCTTCAGACGATCTCGTCGAGCGCGAGGCGCATATGGGTCGCGAGGCCAGCACCGCGGTCACGATTTCCCGCCAGCGCCTCCTCGAGTACCTGCAGGCCCGCTTCGGGCCCGTCGAGCTCCTCGAGCTGCGCGAGCTCGGGGAGGGGAGCGACGCGGGCCTCAAGGAGTACGGCTACGGCCGACCCCTCCTCGTGCGCTACCGGGCCGGCACCGAGGAGCGGCAGCTCGTCCTGCGCACCATGGCCGCCGACCCCTTCGGCCACGACCGCCGCGCGGACCGGGTGGGCACCCTCGTGCTGGCCTTCGACAGCTTCGGGGGCGTGCCCGGGCACATTCGGCCGCTGGACGTGGGGCTCTTTGATCGCGACGGGCGCCTCCACTCCTTCCCTGAGGGGGAGCCGTACCTGGTCACCGAGTACGTGCCGGGGCGCCTCTACGCCGGCACGCTGCGGGCCGCAGTGGAGCAGGGCGAGGCCTCCGCGCTCGAGAAGGACCGAGCGGTGGCCCTCGCCCGCTATCTCGCCTCCCTGCACGCGCAAGACGCCCCGCGTGGCACCTACGGGCGAGCCCTCCGCGACCTCGTGGGGAGCGGCGAGGGGATCTTTGGGCTCTGCGACGCCTACGCCGCGGAGGACCCCGTGGCCACGCCGGCCCGCCTCGAGGCGCTCGAAGAGGCGGCGGTGCGCTGGCGCTGGAGGCTCAAGAGTCTGCGCCGTCCGTCGCGCCGGACGCACGGGGACTTTCACCCCTTCAACATTCTCTTTCGCGAGGGCACGGACTTCTCCGTGCTGGATGCGAGCCGCGGCGTGGCGGGCGAGCCGGCGGACGACCTGACCTGCCTGTCGATCAACTACCTGTTCTTCGCGCTCCTCGCCCGGGGAGAGGTGAGCGGGGCCGGCGTGGAGCTCTTTCGCCTCTTCTGGTCGAGCTACCTCGAGCTGGCCCAGGACCGCGAGGTGCTCGCGGTCGTGGCCCCCTACTTCGCCTGGCGCGCGCTCGTGCTGGCCTGCCCCCTCTGGTATCCGGAGGTGAGCCCGGCCTCGCGCCAGCGCGTGCTGCGCTTCGCCGAGCGGCTCCTCGCCGGCGAGCCCTTCGACCCCGCGTGCCCCGAGGCGCTCTTCCGGTAGACGAACGGGCTATCGGCGCAAGCTAGCGCCCGGGCCAGCTCGCCGCGGGCTCCTCCGTGGTCTGCGGCACGTGGCATTGCAGGCAGTAGTAGCGGGAGGCGGCGAGCGCCTTCTTCTTGCCGGTCGACAGGTGCGAGGCCGAGAGCTTCGGCCCGTCCCCGCCGTCGTGGCAGTCCACGCACTCGTTCGAGCGGCGCGTGATCCCCGTGAGATCGATGGCGTGCGGGATGGGCGGCGGCGCCGTCGGGAAGCCGCGCGGCAGGAGCTTGCTGTCCCCCGGCTCGGCGGTCACGTAGCGGTTCATGCCCGGCTTGCCGGTCACGAGCCCGGGGCCGATCGCCGAGACCTCCTTCACGGCGGGAGCGGCGGCGGGAGCGGCTGCGGCTGCAGCGAGCGTCGCGGGGGTCGGCGCGGGGCGATTCGTCGGGTTGGTCGTGGCGCAGCCGATTGCCACGCTCAGGCCCACGACGAAGAGGACGTGAAGCAGCTTCGCGTGTCGCATGTCCATGCCTCCCATCAGACTGCTTTCTCGATCCGCACCGCACATTTTTTGAAGTCCGCTTGCTTCGAGATCGGGCAGTGCGCGTCCAGGGTCACGAGGTTGATCATCACGTCCTCGTCGAAGAAGGGGACGAAGAGCATGCCCTTGGGGGGCGCGGTCCGGCTCGGCAGCTCCACGTGGGCCAGGATGCCGCCTCTGCGGGAGGCGATGCGCACGCGGTCCCCGTTCTTGAGCCCCAGTCGCTTCGCGTCCTCGGGGTGCAGGCTTACGGTCGCGTGCGGCACGGCCCGATGCAGGCTCCGCACCCGCCGCGTCATGGTGCCCGAATGCCAGTGTTCGAGGACCCGCCCGGTGCAGAGCCAGAAGGGATAGTTCTGGTCGGGGAGCTCGGGGGGCGGCTCGTACGGCCGCAGCCAGACCACGGCGCGCCCCTTCGTGGCCTTGTTGCCGTAGAAGTCGACCCCCTTGCCCGCGGTCACGTAGGGGTCGTGCCCCTCGCGATAGCGGAGCCGCGTCTCCTTGCCCTTCACCACCGGCCAGCGCAGGCCCGGGACCTTGCCGTAGGCCTCGAACGGGGCGAGGTCGTGCCCGTGGCCGACTCCGAATTGCCGGTACTCCTCCCAGAGCGCGCGCTCGATGTGCAGCCCCATCAACTGGCTCGCGTCCGAGACCTTGCGATCGGTGGGCAGGGGGTAGTCCGTCGCGCCGTAGCTGAAGAGCCCCGCGTGGCCCATCTTCTTGGCGAAGGTCAGGAACTGCCAGAGGTCGGACTTGGCCTCCCCCGGCGCGTCGAGCATCCTCCGCCAGAGCTGCGTCCGTCGCTCCGTGTTTCCGAACGCACCTTCTTTTTCGACCCACATCGCGCTCGGGAGCACCACGTCAGCGAGCTCCGTAGTGCGCGTCGGGTAGATATCCGAGACCACGATGAAGCGGTCGTCCTTCGCCGCGCCCTTGCGATAGCGTCCGAGGTTCGGGTAGGTCTGGAAGGGATTGGTGGTGCTGCTCCAGAAGAAGCGCACCTCGCCGCGGTCGAGCGCGCGCATCATCTCGATCGCGTGGAACGAGGGCTTGGGCGGGATGGTTCCCGGCGCCACCTTCCAGAGCTTCTCGGTCATCGCCCGGTGCTCCGGGTTCATCACCACCATGTCGGCGGGAAGGCGGTGCGTGAAGGTCCCCACCTCGCGGCAGGTTCCGCACGCGCTCGGCTGGCCGGTCAGCGAGAAGGCCTGGTTGCCGAGCTGGGCGTACTTCCCGGTCAGCAGGTGCAGGTTGTAGACGAGGTTGTTGATCCACGTCCCGCGCGTGTGCTGGTTCATCCCCATGGTCCAGAGGGACATGACCTTGGTCTTCGGGTCGCCGTAGAGCTGCGCCAGGTAGGCCAGGTCCTTCGGGGAGACGCCCGAGAGGCGCTCCACCTCCTCGGGCGTGTAGCGCGCCACGTACTGCCGGTACTCGTCGAAGGTGGCCGGCGTCGGCTGGTCGTCGAAGGCGGCCTTGTCGGCCAGGCCGTAGCCGATCTGCTCCTTGCCCCGCTTGAAGACCAGATGGTCCTTGATGAAGGCCTTGTCGATCTTGCCCTTCGCGAGGAGCAGGGCCGCGATGCCGTTCGCGAGGGCCAGGTCCGATTGCGGCTTGAAGACGATCTCTCTGTCGGCCAGGCGCGAGGAGAGGTTCGAATAGGTGGTGAGGTTCACGAGGCGCACGTTCTTGTCCTCGCGGAGGCGCTTCGCCATCCGGCCGTAGAGGACCGGATGGCACTCGGCCATGTTCGCCCCCCAGAGGATGAACACGTTCGCGTGGTCCAGATCATCGTAGGAACCGGCCGGCTCGTCCATGCCGAAGGTGGTCATGAACCCCGCCACGGCGCTGGCCATGCAGTGACGCGCGTTCACCTCGAGCGAGTTTGAGCGCAGGCCCGCCTTCCAGAGCTTGGAGGCCACGTAGCCCTCCCAGACCGTCCATTGCCCCGAACCGAAGAGCGCTACCGAGGAGGGTCCATGTTCCGCGAGCGCGCGCTTGGCCCGGCTCACCACGAGGTCCATCGCCACCTCCCAGGTGACGGGGACCAGCACGCCGCTTCGATCGGGCTTGCCGTTGCGCAGACGCACGAGGGGGCGCGTGAGCCGATCCCGCCCGTCGCGCGCGAAGGGAAGGGCGTAGCCCTTCGCGCAGAGATCCCCCCGGTTCACCGAGGAGTCCGGGTCGCCGCGCACGGCCGCGATCTTTCCGTCGCGCACGCCGACGAGCACCGAGCAGCCGGTGCCGCAGAAGCGGCAGGGGGCGCGATCCCAGGTCAGGTCCTTGTCCGAGGGGGCCGCCAGCGCGTCGAGCGGATTGAAGTGCACCGCGCCGCTCACGGCAGCGGCGAGCAAGGAGCCATCGCGCAGGAAGTCTCGTCGGGAGAAGCGGCGGGTCATGAGAGTCTCTCCTCGGGGTGTCTCCGGGGCCGGGGGGTGTGCAGGCTTGCGCGCCCGCGAATGCAACGGCCATTCCAGCACGCGGTGACGCCTCTTCGGGGGTGGACGATCCAGAAGTGTCGGTAAGCACGAGCAACTGCTACGAACCCGTGGCCCACGTGCGGGTGTGGAATGGGTCAGAATGCGCCACTCCGTCCAGGGCGAGTCGGAGCTGTTATAGATCGAGTACCGGCGTACACAGGCGTGCCCGGTGCGGGGGGAGCCAAGGGCCCCGCGACGTTCTCGGCCGCTCGGAGATACGACCATGACGAAGGACAGCCGGACGCCTGCGCCGGCCGCACCCGGTTCGGTCCTCTGGCTGACCGGCCCGCCGGCGAGCGGCAAGTCCACGCTGGCGCGTCACCTCGTGGCGGCGCTGCGCGAACGTGGGCGCGTCTGTCTGTGGCTCGACAGCGACGACCTGCGCGCGGTGTTGACTCCGGCGCCCACCTTCGACGAGGCCGAACGCGATCGCTTCTACGCCGCGCTCGCGCACCTCGCGCGCCTCGGGGCCGAAGGGGGCGCCCTCGTGGTGCTGAGCGCCACCGCGCCCCGGCGCCGCTACCGGGACGCGCTGCGCGCCACGGTCTCGCGCTTCGTCGAGGTGGAGCTCCGCTGCGACCGCACGCTCCTCGAGGCGCGCGACCCGAAGGGCCTCTACGCGGCGGCCCGTCGCGGGGAGGTCACGCGCCTGCCGGGCGTGGGAGTGGCCTACGAGCCGCCGCTCGCGCCGGAGCTGGTGCTGGACACCGGCTCGCTCGACGCCGCTACGGCGGTGGAGCGCCTGCTCGCCGTCCTGGAGAGGGAGAGCCGCCCCGCGACGGAGTGAGTGACGGCCGTCTCCGCCAGGGCCTTCCGCCCGGGTCCGCGCCAGTCTGCTCCCCCGGGGTTGTCCGACGCGCCATCTGGGGTCACATTTCGGGGCTGCTTCCGCGCGATCGCGTGGCGGAGCGGTGTATCGATGGGTGGGGCTGCGAATGACGCCCGGCCAGGGAAACGCCCGCGCTTCGCGGGTGCGGCGTGAGGAACAGGAGGTGGAGAATGGCCAAGAGGATGGAGAGGAAGAGCCTGAACACGCCGGACGAGATCCGGAGGTTCGAGAAGGGGAAGCTCGAGCTGGCGAAGCTCGAGTCGGGCGCTGTCGGTCGCGCGACCTTCGAGCCCGGGTGGAAGTGGTCCACCTGTGTCAAGCCCATCGCCAAGACCGATAGCTGCCAGACAGCGCACTTCGGCTACATCGTGTCGGGGCGGATGAAGGTCGTCATGAACGACGGCACCGCGGAGGAGTACGGTCCCGGCGACGCCATGAACATCCCCCCTGGCCACGATGCCTGGATCGTCGGCAACGAGGCGTGCGTGGTGATTGACGTCACGGGCGCCGAGCACTACGCAGAGCGGAAGTAGCGCCTCCCATCCTCGCAGTCCCTCCCTCGTTGTTCGTGACCGCCTCGTCTCCCTCGCCGGTTGCACGGGTAGCGTCCTGTCGGTCGAGAAAGTAAGCTCGGCTGGCTCCGGTCCAAGGAGCCCACGGAGAGAGGTCCTCATGTGCTTTCATCTCAGGGTGGCAACGCTCCTTCTGCTCGCGTGCGCGGCGCCGGGCTGCAGCTCGCTTCCGCCGGTGGGCGCGGCGGACGGGTCGGCCGCGTCGGACGGTGCGAGCCCGACACGGGATGGCAGCGTCGCCGCCACGGACGGCGCTCCGGACGCTCGGGGAATCGACGCGCGTCTCACCGACGCGAGGGCGGGCGAGCTCGGCCCGCGACCCGACGGTGGCGCGAGCCTCTGTGACGGGCAGTTCAGCGTGGGCGCGGCGGGAGGGACCTTTACCGTCTGCGGCGCGCGGGTGGTCGTCCCGAAGGGCGCCGTGACCGCGGCGACGGTGATCCGCGTCGCGCGACGCGTTCCGCAGGGTGCCGCCCCCTTCGAGTTCGCCTTCGCGGGGGACGCCTTCCACTTCACGCCCGCGTCGCTCGCGCTCGCCGCGGAGCTGGAGGTCACGCTGCCGCACAGCCACAAGGCGCCGCGCATGTCTCCGGCGCGCCGGGACCCCGCCTCTCAGGGCTGGCACCTCTTCGAGGGCTGCGAGGTCGGGGCCGCGACGGCGCGTTTCTTCGTGCGGTCGCTCGGCACCTTCGCCGTGCTCTACGAGACGGTGACCTATCCGGCCGGCGCCCCGTCGGGGCTCGGCAGCGGCACGATCGGCGTGACCTTCGGGGGCAAGCCGTACTCCTTCGACCTGGACGCCGCGAGCTCCTACGGCATGTTCGAGCTCAGCGCCGACGGGTCGAAGGCCGTGCGGATCGAGGCGCGCCTTCCCTCGGGAGGCGGCTTTCACAATCTAGCGCTCGTCTTCGGGATCGAGCCGACGGGGAAGGGCGGAAAGCCGCTCTCCGTGTCGCTGAATCTCTGGTCGAACGGGCAGTACACCACCTGGAGCTACCTGCTCCCGGCCCACGGGCCGGCCGGCGCCGCGGCGGACCTGACCGCCAGCGCGACGAACCAGGTAAAGGGCACTCTCTCGGCGGACCTCCGTCAGGGAGCCCCCACCTCCACCGGCAGCCCCTTCCGCGCGACGCTGGACATCGTGGTCGAGAAGTACCGCTTCCCGCTCGAGGGACACTGCGGCGCGATGTGAGCGCCGGGCGCGTTACGACCTGGGCGGCCTGTCTGCCAGCAGCGTATCGACCAGCTCGCGCACGGTATGCACGTCGAAGGGCTTCTCGAGCTTGGGGTTCGCCACCTGCGCCAGGAAGGCGTGGGCCCGCGAGGTGAAGGTGCCGCCCGTGACGAACACCACGCGCTCCGCCGCCTGCGGGTCGCGTGCGGCGAGCCACTCGTAGAGCTCCTGCCCCGTGACGTTGGGCATCGTCACGTCGCACCAGATGAGGTCGAAGGCGCGGTCGTTCACGAGGAGACGCTGCGCGTCCGCGCCCGAACCGAGCTCGACGACCTCATGATGGGGCTCCAGGATCCGTCGGAGCACGCTGCGGACCAGGGGCTCGTCGTCCACGATCAGCATGCGCGCCTTGCCGGCCCTCGGCGCGGGAGCCGCGGGCTTCGCCGCGACCGGCCTCGCCGCGACGGGCTTCGCCGCCACGGGCGCCACGGGCGCGAGCGCGACCTCCGCCGTCGCGACGGGGAGCCGGACGACGAAGGCCGCTCCTCCCCCGGAAACGTTCCGCCCTTCTATGCGCCCGCCGAGGGCCTGCACGATGCTGCGCGACATGGCGAGGCCGAGGCCCGTGCCTTGCCCCTGCGGCTTCGTGCTGAAGAAGGGCCTGAAGAGGTGCTCCAGCGCCGCGTCGGAGAGCCCCTGCCCGGTGTCCCGGACCTCCCACGCAGACCTCCGCGCCCTCCTGCCAGGTGCGCACGCGGATCTCGTTGCGCTCCGCGTCTCCCTCCGGGATGGCCTGCGCGGAGTTGACCAGCAGGTTGAGGAAGACCTGGGCCAGCTTCCCCTCGGAGGCGAGGACGCGCGGCACCTCGCCGAGCTCCCGCACGAGGTGCGCGCGACACTTGAGCTCGGCCGAGGCCATGTCGACGGCCGCCTCGAGCGGCGCGCGCACCTCCACGGCGGACAGCTCGCGCTTCTCGACGCGGGCGAAGGCGCTCAGGCTCCGCGCGATCTTGCGCACGCGGCCCGCTCCTTCCGATGCCTGCTCGAGGCGCTCGAGCAGCTCCTCCGGAGCCTCGGCGGCCAGGCGCGGCAGCTCGGCCACGGCCGATTCGAGGTTGTAGAGCACGTAGGAGAGCGGATTGTTGATCTCGTGCGCCACGCCGGCCGCGAGGAGCCCGAGGGTGGCGAGGTGGTCGGGGTCGGCGAGGCTCGCCCGCAGCCGGCGGTTCTCCGTGAGGTCCACGAAGTCGGCGATGAGGTGGCGCGGCCGCCCTTCCGGATCCCTCTCGACCGCGATGCACGTATCGACCCAGAGCACCTGTCCGTCTCGGCGCAGGAAGCGCAGCTCCTGATGTGACGGGGCCTGCTCGCCGGCCACCAGGCTCTCTAGCCATGCGCGGCACACCGCCCGCAGGTCGGGGTGAGCGAGCTCTGCGAGACGCTGCGCCTCGAGCTCAACGGGCTCGGTGCCGAAGAGCTGGCAGAGGGCGGCGTTGACCTGCGTGAGCCGGCCGTCGGGCGCCGCCAGGGCCTTGCCGATGAGGGCCCGGTCGAAGGAGAGGCGGAACCGCTCTTCGCTGACCCGCAGCGCCTCCTCCGCCGCGGCGCGGGCGGAGACGTCGATCAGCGCCACGCGGCAGCGCGCGAGGGCGACCTCCGGCCCGGGCTCCCGGACGCCGTCGAGTAGCACCCGCACCTGGGGGAGGTCCTCCGGCTGAAGGGTGACCTCGCACCGCTGCGGTGCGTCGCTCGCGATCGCGTCCTGGAGGAAGCGGTTGAAGCGGGCCCGGTCGGCGTGCGCGACGTAGAAGCCCAGGCGCCTCCCCGATCCGGTCCTTCCGGAGAGCCCGAGCAGCGTGGCGGCGGCGCGGTTGGCCTCGCTGATCTCGCCGCGCCCGTCCATGAGGACGTACCCGACGGGAGCGCGCTCGAAGAGGTCGTAGTACCTGGCGCGCAGCTCCTCCGTCAGACGTTGTGCGGCCCGGAGCTCCTCGTTTTGCAGGCCGAGCTCCACCTGGTGCACCTGGATCTCCGCCACCAGCTCGTCGAGCTCGCGAAGGTCGGTGGGCGCGGCGACCCGGGGGTCTCGCTCCAGGAGGGCGAGGGCCCGCTCCCGAATGCGCAGCTCCGGGCGGTGGTCGCTGTCCTGCCGGTCGTCGCTCGAGGATCCCCCGCTCATCCTGCCCCGTAGACTCCCCTTCCCACCATCGTGCGCAAGATCCCGAGGCCGCGCAAGGCCCGATCGCGCCGCGACAGTTGGCAATCCCTCGCCGAATCGTCGACAATGCGGGCGCTCTGCCCGGAGGGACGACATGCGACGCGCGCGAAGCCTGCTGCTCTTCTCGACCGTGACCCTGGCCCTGGGGTGCGAGGGGCCCGCGGGCCCGGCGGGACCGACGGGGACGGTCGGAGAACGGGGCGCGGTCGGCCCCGTGGGCGAGGCCGGACCTCCGGGGCCGCAAGGCCCGCGCGGCCCGGGCGGCGGAGGCGCGGACGGCGGCGTTCCGGGCGCGACGAGCTGCCTGGCCCCCTGTCACGGCTTCAAGGGGATCGTCGAGCAGTGGAAGACGAGCACCCACTACGCCGTCTACGTGGCGAACCTGGGCGGCGAAGAGGTCGGTAGCTGGACCAATCGCTCCGCGTCGTGCGGCAACTGCCACGCGGTGGACGGGCTCGAGCAGCGGGCCACGGGCAAGATCGGCGCGACCTCGGGGAGCGTGGCCGGCGTGAAGGCGGGGCAGCTCAACTACCAGAACACGACCACCAAGAAGACCGTCGAGGGGACCTACGCCGGCAACGCCAAGGTCGCGTCGGTCTTCTGCACCACCTGCCATCAGGTGACCGCGGCCACCGACCCGCACGGCAAGACCGCCCCTTATCTCCCCGGGAGCTTCGGCTTCTGGGCCGCGGTGGGCGCGGCGGACGAGGCGCTCCTCGAGAAGAGCCCGAGCACCGCGACGGTGACCGGGACGCCGGCCGGCAAGTACGGCAAGGGGAACGTCTGCATCTGGTGTCACAAGTCGCGCAAGGACGTGACCCAGTACGTGACGGCGACGGGCAATCTCCTCACCAGCCACTACTGGGGGCCGCACGAAGGGCCGCAGGCGGACGTCTTCACCGGCAAGGGGGGCTACCACTTCGCGGGCAAGCTCTACGACAGCTCCACGCACGGCGGCTTCTCCGACGGGTGCCTCACCTGCCACATGCCCAAGATCCTCGCGAACGGCAACATCGGCGACCACTCCTTCTACGCGCAGCTCGGTCCCTGCGGGCGCTGTCACCAGGGGGCCACGAGCTTCGACGTGAACGGCGGGCAGACGATGGTCAAGGCCGCGCTCGGAGAACTACAGAAGCTGCTGAACGCGGCGGGATACCTCACGCGTGGCGCGGCGGGCGATCCGACCCTCACCGCGGCCGAGCTCGCGGACGGGCAGTTCGCGAAGGACGTGACGCGCGTGCAGAGCCCGGCCACCTCGCTCGACGGGGCCGCGGCCGGAGCGCTCTACAACTATCTGATCGTGGCGCGGGGGGGGGCGCTCGGGGTGCACAACCCGAAGTACGTCAAGCAGCTGCTGTTCGACTCCATCAGCCAGCTGAAGGGGGCGGCGCCGACGGCGATCCCCGTCCGGCCGTGAAGATGGTCACCGGGGCCGCGATCCATGGGAGCAGACCTTCGTCGAGCGGGCGGAGCCGCGGGCTCCTGGCGCTCCTCGGCTGCGTCGCGCTCGCTGCCTGCGGTGAGGCGCGCGCGCCCTCGCCGGGCCGGACGCTGCTCGCGGTGACCTACCAGGGCCACGTGCGCGCGCTCCTCGAGAAGCGGTGCGTGCGGTGCCACGGCCCGAGAGACAAGCAGGGCGGCTACGACCTGTCGAGCTACGCGGGCCTGCTCGGGCCGGGGAGCGACGGGGTGCGCAACGCCCTCGCCGGCGAGGCCTCGAGTCTGCTGCTCACCAAGCTCGACCGGGCCAAGGACCGGGCGCACTTCGGCTACCTCGCCCCCGAGCCGACGGAGCTCCGGGAGGGTGAGACGCTCGAGACGCGCCAGAAGGCCGACCTCGAGCTCCTACGGCGCTGGGTGGTGGAGCTGCGGCTGGCCTACTTCGACGTGTCCGTGCACCCGCCGGGCTGGCTCTACCCGGGGGATCGCAACAGCCCCGAGTTCCACGGCGGCGCGCTCCGGCGGAGCGGCTGGAAGCTCGCGCTCTGCACCGGCTGCCACGGCCAGGAGCTGCGCGGGGGCTCGTCGGGCGGCTCCTGTCTCACCTGCCACAAGAGGGGCGTGGAGGCCTGCACGACCTGCCACGGGGACGCCTCCCGCGGCGCGGGCCTCCTGGCGGCGGCGCCGCCGGGCGATCTGTCGTGGAACCTGGACCCCAAGCTGGCCGGGGTCGGCGCGCACCAGGCGCACCTCACCCCCTCGGAGCGCTTCGCCGGCGCGCAGTGTGCGGACTGCCACGTCGTGCCGGAGAAGGTCTCCTCGGCGGGACACCTCGACGGAGATCTGCGCGCGGAGGTGGTCTTCTCGGGGCTCGCCCGGCGGCGCGGCGCGGAGCCCGTCTACCGGCCGCTCGATCGGGCCTGCGCCGGCAGCTACTGCCACGGCGACACGCTGAAGGACCCCACGGCGCAACCGGTGGCCTTCTTCTGGACCAGCACCACGCCTCCGGCCTGCAACGCCTGCCACGGGATGCCGGGGCAGGGGATCGGCAACGCCGAGTGCCAGCTCTGTCACGCGCAGAGCGTGGCCGCGTGCACGCCGGGCGAGGCGGGCTGCCTCACCACCGGTCGCCGGCCGAGCGACGGCGAGCTGGTCGGGGTTCGCTTTCACCGCCCGAGCCTGCACGTG
Source organism: Deltaproteobacteria bacterium (assembly GCA_020848905.1). Classification (NCBI taxonomy): domain Bacteria; kingdom Pseudomonadati; phylum Myxococcota; class Myxococcia; species Deltaproteobacteria bacterium. The sequence continues at coordinate 45,156 of JADLHG010000059.1, read as the reverse complement.
GACGGCAAGGCGCCCATCGGCAGGGCGGACGCGACGGGCAGCTGCGACGGCTGCCACGGGACCGGTCCCTTCGGCGCTCCGGGCCCCGACCTGCGTGGCCACACCGAGCCGAGCGCGCCCGGGGTGGGGCTCCACGCGATCCATCTGAAAGGGAGCGCGACCGCCGGTCCCCTCGGCTGCGTCGATTGCCACCAGGTGCCGCAGACCGTCACCGCCGTGGGGCACATCGATCCGGATCTGCGCGCCGAGGTGACCTTCGGCGAGAAGGCGCGCGGACCGGCCGGTAGCCGCGAGCGACGCGGCCCGCCGACCTACGACGCGAAGGCCCTGCTCTGCAGCAACGTCTGGTGTCACGCCGTAGACGGCGCGCAGGTGAAGGAGTGGAGCTGGACCGCGCCGACGGCACTCGCGTGCAACGCCTGCCACGGCCAGCCCCCGACGCGCACCAGCAAAGGGCTGCCGCATCCCGTGGCCCAGGACTGCAAGGGCTGCCACGTCTCGGCCTTTTCGCCCGACGGCCAGCTCGACCCGGCCAAGCACCCGAACGGGAGGGTGGACCTATGAGCCGCTCGCGTCCCCGCGCTCTCGTCGTGCTGGCCGCGCTCAGCGCGCTCGTCGGCGGCCTCGGCCCTCTCGGTCTCGCGCGCCGTGTTGAGGCGCAGGCCCTGTGGGGCCGCTCGACGACCTACCTGCGCGGCTTCGTGCGGCCCGGCGCCGACGAGACCCTCACCTACCTGCCCTTCACCGAGGCCATCGAGCTGCACGCGGACAGACTCGGCCCCGAGGGGCTCTCGCTGCACACCAGCTTCTGGGGGGCGGTGGACCTGCTCGAGCTGCAAAACCGCTACCGGCTGACGGGAGACCTGGCCAGCATCTACCTCGCCTACCGCGCGCCCGAGACGGGGCGCTTCAAGGCGCTACGCGGGCTCGAGCTCGCCGTCGGTCGGCAGTTCGTCGCGCTCGGGCCCACGGTCCTCGAGCAGCTCGACGGGGGAAAGCTGCAGTACACGCACCGCTCGGGCTTTCAGCTCGGCCTCTTCGGCGGCGTGCCGAGCGGCGTCCGCGTGCTCTCGCAGAGCTGGCCCATCGATGAGGATCGTTACGGCTACGGCTACAACTGGCTCGCCGGCGCGCGCGTCGGCTATCTCTCGCTCGGGAAGCTCGCGCTCGGCAGCTCCTTCGTGCACCGGCGCTACCGAGGCCGGCTGGCCGATCAGGACTGGGGCTTCGACGCGAGCTACCAGCCCACCTCGTGGCTGGATCTCTCCGGCACGACCACCCTGAGCCTCGTCGCACTGCGCCTCAAGCACGCGCGTGCGTCGGCCACTTTCTATCTGCCGAAGGAGGTCACGCTGGACGTCGGCTTCCAGATGCACACCCCCGACCTCTTCGTGCCGCGCTCGTCGATCTTCGCCGTCTTCGCCGAGACGACCTTCCACGAGCTCAGGGCCGACGCGCTCTGGCAGGTGAGTCGGCGCGTCTCGGTCGAGGCGGGGTACGGCCGCCGCTTCTACGGCGACGGCATGGCGGAGGCGCAGGGCGAGCGCCCGGGAGCGAACCGGGTGAGCGTTCGCGGGACCGTGCGCTACGGAGCCGACGCCCGCGGGCGGGCCGTCCTCGAGGCCGAGCGGATCGAGGCGCCTGACAACGCGGTGAATCGCGTGCGCCTCGCCACGACGTATCCGTTTCCGTTCTGGCGGGAGCGGCTGCGACTGACCCTGGACGTGGACTTCTACGTGCTCGACGAGCTCGCGCGCGAGGTGCGGACCTCGCTCACCGGTGCGGCCTACCTCGAGGCGGCGCTGAGCGAGCAGCTCCGCCTCCTGGCCGGAGGCTCGGTCGGCACCACCACCCTGATGCGCGAGGCCTCCACGCTGCTCGTGCGACTGAGCTGGGACTTCGGCGTCCCCTCGCCGAGCGGTGCGGTGCGGGTCCAGCGGGGAGGGTATCTCCGGTGACACGATCGACCACGCAGCTCACGCGCACCCTCGCGCAGCTCGCGCCCGTCCTCGCGTTTCTCGCCCTCGTCGGGAGCTCCGGCTGCTCTCCCTCGCGCGGCCGACCCGCTCCGGGGACCCTGATCTTCGATCACCGCCAGCACGCCGCCGAGGCCGACTGCGGCGACTGCCACCAAGGGATCGAGAAGACCTCCGCGAGCCCCAAGGGCAAGTTCGTGCCGGGGAAGAAGGCCTGCGCCGACTGCCACGAGGAGGAGCTCGCCAAGCGCTGCGACAAGTGCCACCGGGGGGCGAAGGAAGGGGTCCGCTTCGCGCGTCCCGATCGCGCGCTGCGCTTCCCGCACGCAGCGCACGGCAAGGTGGAGTGCCTTACCTGCCACCCGGGCGCGAAGGAAGCCGGCCGGCCGATGATGCCCGCGCATCCGACCTGTCAGGCCTCGGGCTGCCACGGCGATGCGCTGGCCAAGCTTCAGTGCGCTGGGTGCCACGAGAACCTGCAGCAGCAGCGGCTGCGGGCCCTCGCCGGGATCCGCCACGGACCGGGCTTCGCGAAGGACCACGGCACCCAGGCCCGGCAGAAGGTGGCCGTCTGCGTGCAGTGCCACGACCAGACCTTCTGCTCCGACTGCCACGCGCAGACCAACTTTGCGACGGCGGCCGTCCGCTTTCCCGAGGAGGTGGACCGCGGCTTCATTCATCGCGGCGATTTCCTCGGCCGCCACGCCATCGAGGCGCGCGCGACCCCCGGGACCTGCATGAAGTGCCACGGGCAGAAGCAGTGCCGTTCGTGTCACGCGCTCGACGGACTCGCCGCGAGCGCCGACGTGGGTCGCGGCGGGCGCAGCCGCTCCGTGCACCCCGAGGGCTGGATGCGCCCCGGTGGTGCCAACTCGCACGGGCGCAAGGCGCGCCAGGACATCGCCGCCTGCGCCTCCTGCCACGATCAGGGCGCCAATTCCAACTGCGTCGGGTGCCACCGCGTGAACGGCTCGGGCGGCAATCCCCACCCCGCCGGCTGGCGCTGGAAGGACAAGCTCGCCGAGTGCCGCAGCACGAGCATGTGCGCCACCTGCCATACGGGAGGCGCGGGCTGCCGCTGAGACGGCAGACATCGCGACCCGCGAGCGTTTGACGCCCCGACCCGCGAGCGTTCGACGGCAGGTAAGGCTGGTCAGCCGCCCGGCACCGCGTTCGTAGGAATCAGTCCCCGCAGCTTCCAGCCCGTCTTCAGGAGCCACGTCCGCGGTTCGCGTATCGGCGGATCTCCGTCGGGGGGCACCGGCGTGAGCTCCTTCCAGCCGTCGAAATAGCGCGCCGAGCTGCACGCGTCGAGGTCGCGCCGCGGGACCCACTTGCCACGCGCGACGCTGTGTTTTCGCGAATTTTGAAGAACGTAGGCCAACGCCGACTTCACCTCGCTCGGCGTCTTCAGGATGTGCTGGTGGTAGCGGTCCCGAAAGACCCGTCCCCTGCGGCCCACCGTGCGGTTCAGCGCGTGCGCGAGGCGGATCGCCAGCGCGCGCAGCCCACGCATCAGCACGTCCCGGTCCTTCGCCTCCGTCACGAGGTGCAGGTGGTTCTTCTGGATCGAGTAGTGCGCGAGGTTCAGGCCGAACCGGCCCGCCGACTCGACGAACGCCTTCTCGATCGCCCTGAGCTGCTTCTTGCTCCGCAGGTTCGGTAGCCCCTCCACCACCTTCATCGTGACGTGCACCGGAAACCGGCTCGCCAGGAGCGGTCGCGCCCGATGCGGGAGCCCGCTCCCCGGCTGCTTCTTCCGTCCCGCACCCTCGCGCTTCCCGCCCCACCCGGTCGCCTCCCGCATAGGCAACGGAAGCTGCTTCGCAGAACCCGCCGGCAGACGCGTGCCCGACATACGGTCACCGCCCGAGGAGGATTTGCGTTTGTATGCCAGTATGAATAAGGCTAATACTAGCAAATCGCTGGTCTGACGTCAAGCCTGGTCTTGCACCTACACGAAGCGATGTCCTTGCTGGAACACAAAAGCCCCCGCGCGCAATCCCCCGACACACGACACCGCGCCTCCTCCGCGCCCCGATCCACCCGACCGCCCGCGTGCGCCCACCGCCGCCCGCGCTCTCGCCCGCGTCCTCTCGCCCAGCTTCTTGGTGTTGGTTACGACTGCGACTAGGAACGCAACGACTCCTACCCCTACCCCGCCTCAAACAGCGCGTTCACCACGCGCTCGCTCGCGACGCTGCCGAGCTCCTTCGCCCGCTGCTCCGCGACGAGAGGCGAGCCGCAGGCGCCGCAGTTGGCCTGGCTCCCGAAGACGCAGGGAAGCCGCTGCTCGAGCAGCGGATCGAAGGCCACCGCCGTCCGGCGGTAGAGGCAGTGGGCCGAGAGCTCCTTGGCGTGGCTCGGTCGCAGGAGCTCGAGGCCGAGCTCGCTGTTGAGAATGGCCCCGGCGTAGCGTTCGGAGACGGCGTGAAGGCGATCGACGGCGCGGCTGCGCAGGTCGGCGGGGATGGCGAACGGACTCGAGGCGCGCCCGACGTAGAAGCCGACGAGCGCCCCTTGCGCGCGCGTGGCCTCGATGAGCCGGGGGAGCAGCTCGATCGAGCAGAGCGTAGGGAGCGTGAGGGTGGTGGAGATCGTGTAGCGCTGCGACGACAGCGCGGCGAGGTGGCGCCGCACGTTCCCGAAGGCCCCGCTGCCGCGCAGGAGGTCGTGCTCCGACGAGAGACCGTCGAGCGAGACGAGCAGGCCGGCGCCCAGGTCGGTGGGAATGGGGTGCATGCCGGAGGTGGAGATCGCGTTGCGTGCGAAGAGCGGCAGCACCGCCCGCAAGAGACCGAGGCGGAGCATCGGCTCCCCGCCGGCCCAGAGCGCCGTATGCGTCCCGTGGCGTGCGATGAGTCGCCGGAGCCGCGAGAGGAACTTCCGCCGCGCGAGGCGCCTGTTTATCTGAGAAGGACTCAGCGCGGAGAAGTAGCAGTGACGGCATTGCTGCGTGCACGCGCCCGTGAGATCGAAGCTCGCGATGGGACGGTCGTGGGAGCCGACGGCGTGCGGGTCGGAAGGCATGGCGCTGCATGCTGCCCCGCGTGGGTTCCGTCGGGCCTTGTCGCCGGTCACGACGGCGCTTGGCGAGCATCAGCAGCGGGTGCGGCAGACCCGCTACCGTTCGTGAGGTCGCGCGAGGTGGTGCGCGAGGCGGCGGCGCAGGGTGGCCCCGACGTGCTCGGGAGTCCTTGCGGCACGGTGTCAGTTCGACACCCCGGCCGTGCTGGTGAGGGAGGCACCTGCGTCAATTCGCGCTCGAGCGAGGCATGTTACCAAGTCGAAACACCCGCTTTGTCATTGATTTACACATGCATCGACGCCGAACGGAACGTCGACGTCCCGGGTACGCATCTTGCTTCGACGCTGCGCTCAAGGATTCCATGATCGTCTGCTGCTGCGTTCGCATTCCATCGCTCGCCTTCCTCTCCCATCGGAGCGCAAGACCTCGTCCGCTGGCCGCGCCGACGCCAAGGGGCGCTCCGTGCCAGCGCGCCTTCGAGCTCGCCGAGGAGTATCACCCATGAGAGCACTGTGGCTGACCGGGCCCCTCGTCTGGCTTGTAGCCTGCGGTTCCGTGCGAGACCGCCAGGGACCCTCCGCAGACCAACCCAGCACGACCTACCTCACTGACCTTCAGCCTCTCTTCGTGGCCAAGTGCGTGAGCTGCCACAGCGGAGCGGCGCCCAAAGGCAGCTACGATCTATCGAGCTGGCGCGGGCTCCTCGGGCCCGGTGCCGATCAGCTCGTGCGCAACGTGATACCGGGCGACGCGGCGAGCCTGCTCGTCACCAAGGTGGGGCCGGCCAGCGACGAGACGCACAAGGCGCTCCTCACGGCCGCCGAGCTCGAGCGGCTCACGACCTGGGTCGTGAAGGACCGGGCGGCCTACTTCGTCTCCAAGTACCACCCGGCGGGATGGCTCGATCCCTCGGACCGCGCGGCCACCACCTTTCATGGAGGAGCGCTCCGCGCGAAGGGCTGGGACCGCGCCGAGTGCCAGAAGTGCCACGGCGCCGACGACAAGGGGGGCAAGGCCGGCCGCGCCTGCGCGACCTGCCACGCCGACGGCGTGGACTCCTGCTCCACCTGTCATAGCGACGGCAAGAAGCCGCAGGGCGCGTGGGCCGACCTGAAGTGGAACCTCGACCCCGAGAAGCGCGGGGCCGGGGTGCACGCGGCGCACCTCAAGACCACGGTCTTCGCGGCGCTCGAGTGCAAGGACTGCCACAAGGTGCCCGAGAAGGTCACCGACGACGGACATCTCTTCGACGACGCGACGGCCAGGACGTCGGACTTCCGGGCCGAGGTCAGCTTCAGCGAGCGCGCGTCCGGGCCGGGTCTCAAGGCGAGCTACGACGCCGAGACGGGGACCTGCACCACCTGGTGCCACGGCGCCGGCTTCTCCAAGCCCACACCGAAGCCCACCTGGGCCAGCAAGCCGACGAACCGCTGCTCGCCCTGCCATGCCGTGCCGGCCGTGGCCGGAGGTCTCGACTGCACCACCTGTCACCCGCAGAGCGTCGAGCTCTGCAAGCCGGGCGAGCCGGGCTGCCTCGAGCCGGGCAAGGGGGTGGGGCTTCGGTTCAAGTCGCCGACCATGCACGGCGACGGCAAGTACCCCCTCGGCAAGGCGGGCCTCGAGGGGACCTGCTACGCCTGTCACGGGACCAAGGAGTCGAACGGCGCGCCGGCCCCCGACCTCCACGGCAGCACCGATCCGAAGCAGGTCACCATCGGGCTCCACGAGACGCACTTGAAGCAGGGGCGCTACCGCCCGGCCCTCTCCTGCGACACCTGCCACCAGGTGCCGACCAAGCTGACCGACAAGGGGCACCTCGACAGCGACCTGCCGGCGGAGGTGACCTTCGGGCCGCTCGCCACGGGCGCGAGCCGGGGCGTCACGACGAACCCCACCTGGGACCGCACCAAGGGGACCTGTAGCAACGTCGCGTGCCATGCCCTCGACGGGGGCGACGGCGGCAAGGACTGGCCCTGGACCAGCTCTCTGACCGGCGGCCTTTCGTGTACGGCCTGCCACGGGCAGCCGCCGAAGACCACCGCCAGGGGCGCGGCGCACCCGCAGGTGAAGACCTGCGACACCTGTCACGCGCCCGCGTACACGGGGCCGGGTGGCTCGCTCGACCCGACGAAGCACCTCAACGGCACGGTGGAGGTGGCTCCATGACTCGCACGCTCCTCGCGCTCGTGGCTCTCCTCTCCTCGGGGCTGGCCCAGGCTGCCGACTACACCTTCAGCTCGACCACCTTCTTCCGCGGCTACGTGCGGCCGGGTCAGAACGACGTGGCGCAGCACCTGCCGTTCTACGAGCTCGTGCGGCTCACGGCCACGGACCTGGGCGTGGCGGGGCTCTCGATCCAGGCCTCGCTCTGGGGCCAGCTCGAGGTCCTCGACAAGACGCCGCCCGACGGCCGGGCGACCGGCGACGTGAACGTGCTGCTCCTGCGCTACGAGGCTCCCGAGAAGAGTCGCGCGCGCGGGCTCGAGCTTCAGCTCGGGCGGCAGTTCACCAGCCTCGGTCCGTCGCTCTACGAGCAGTTCGACGGCCTCTCGGTCAGCTACCGCAGTCCCTTCCGGCTCGACTTCTCGCTCTTCGGTGGGATGCCCACGGGTACGCGCTTCATCCGGCAGAGCTGGCCCATCGCCAGCGACGACCTGGAATACGGCTACAACTGGGTGGCGGGGGGCCGCCTGGCCTACCGCATGGGGCGCTTCGGCGTTCTCGGCGTCTCGTACCGGCAGGAGCGGCTGCACGGCCGCATGGCCTTCCACGACCTGGGCTGGGATGGGTCGATCTATCCCATCGAGCGCCTCGAGCTCCTCGGGGACGCGGTGCTCGACCTCTCCACCTCGCAGCTCAAAGAGGCGCGCGCCGCCGCCAAGGTCGAGATCCTGCACGGCCTCGATCTGGGCGCCGGCTACCGCTTCACCGCGCCGAACCTCTTCATCCCGCAGTCCTCGATCTTCTCCGTCTTCTCGAACGAGGTGCACCAGCAGATTTACGGCGAGCTCTACTGGGCCATCACGCGGCGCCTCGACTGGACCACCGAGGCGGGCGCGGTGCTCTTCGGGGACGCCTGCTTGCGCGGAACGGGCGGCGTCGGCCAGCAGTGCGAGTCGGCGACCGAGCTCCGCCTCGAGACGCGCGCCAACCTGCGGCTCGGGCTCGAGAGGCAGCACCGCCTGACGGCCGAGGTCGAACGCGTCGGCTCCGACGAGGGGGGCTTCGTGCGCTTCCGCGTGGCGGGGGCGACGCGGCTGCACGAGCGCGTCTCCCTCATCGCCGACGTGGACCTCTACCGCCTCGACGAACCGGGGGGCCGCTACTACATTGCGGGCGACAGCCAGACTCGCTGGTCCTTCGCCGGCTCGGGCTATCTCAACTTCGTGCTGCGGCAGAACGTGATGCTGCTGGCGGGCGGACAGGCGCTCGTCACGCCGCTCCTCTCCAAGGGTGGGGCCTTCACGCTGCGGCTGACCTGGCTCCTCGACAGCCAGCCCCCGAAGGGCGCCTCGACCCAGGTCGCCCGGTCCGCCCTGTCCGCTACTTCGATCGCTCGCGGAGGTGCCCTGTGAGCCCCCGACCCACTCTACGCACCGGTGCGCTCGTCGTCGGCGCGCTCACGCTGGCCGCCTGCGCGACCCTGACCATCCGCAGCGGCCGGCTCTCCGAGCAGCTCAAGTTTTCGCACGAGAAGCACAAGGGCGAGGCGTCGTGCAACGACTGCCACGCCGACGTGGACAAGAGCACGGGTCCCACCAAGGGCCAGTACATCGCGAAGAAGGACCACGGCGGCTGCGCGAGCTGTCACGACGACGAGGTGAAGGAGAAGTGCGCCTTCTGCCACCTCGGCAAGGAGCAGAAGATCGAGCTCACGCGCCTGGACCGGCAGCTCAAGTTCTCTCACGCCTCGCACGGTGAGGCCGTCGTCAAGGGCGGCTGCGTCTCGTGCCACCCCGGCGGCGAGACCGCGCGCGCTCCCGGCGCGAAGCTCGTGCCGGACATGAAGGGCTGCCTCCAGAGCTGCCACAAGAAGGAGATGGCGGAGACGCGCTGCGATACCTGCCATCGCAACCTGCAGCAGTACCCGGTGGCCCCCGTCGCCCGCCTGAGCCACGACGGCAACTGGCTCAAGAAGCACGGCGGCCTCTCGCGCAACGCCCAGCGCTGTGCGGTCTGCCACGACCAGACCTACTGCGCCGACTGCCACGCGAAGAGCGCCGCCATGCCCATCGCCGTGCAGTTCCCCGAGAAGGTGGACTCGCGCTTCATCCACCGCGGGGACTTCCTCGGACGGCACGCGGTCGAGGCGCGCGCCGAGCCGGCCTCGTGCCGCAAGTGCCACGGCGCCAGCCAGTGCAGCTCGTGTCACGAGGCCTCCGGCATCGCGGCGCCGGCGGTGGCGACCGGCAAGACGGCCCCGCAGAAGGTGCACCCGGCCGACTTCATGACGCCGGGAAGCTCCGGGTTCCACGGGCGCAAGGCCCGGCGCGACATCTCCACCTGCGCGAGCTGTCACGACCGCGGTGCGGCCTCGAACTGCGTCGAGTGCCACAAGGTCGGCGCCGCGGGAGGCAATCCGCACCCGGTGAACTTCAAGTGGAGCGACAAGCAGAACGCCTGCCGCACGAACTCGATGTGCGCGACGTGTCATGCGGGCGGAACGGGATGTCCATGAGCGAGACTCCGCACGGATCGCACGACCCCGCCGGCAAGACCGACTACCGTCACACGTACCGTCTCATTGCGGTGCTCGTCCTCGCCCTCGGCGGAGCGGTGGGGGCGCGCAAGCTGCTCGTACCGGCCACCTACGGCCAGTTCGGCGCCTATCGGGGCGCCGCGGCCGAGGAGGCCCGGCACAGACCCGTGCGCCACGTGGGCTCCGCGCGCTGCGCCGACTGCCACGCCGACAAGCACAAGCTCAAGATGAAGGACGCGCACACGAGGGTGCAGTGCGAGGTCTGTCACGGCGCGGGGGGCGAGCACACGGCCTGGCACGAGCCGCGCAAGTCCATGACCAAGGAGCAGCGGGGCAAGGCGCCGAAGGAGGCCCAGCTACGCGTGCGCAAGGAGGACGAGTGGTGCATGGTCTGCCACGGCCGCATGGACTCGCGGCCGGGGTCCTTCCCGCAGGTGGCGCGCGCCGAGCACTTCAAGCTCGTCGGGGCCGCGAACGACAAGGTGACCTGCCGCGCCTGCCACGTGGTGCACGAGCCGCTGCGTCTGGACCTGGACGTGCGACAGGCGGTGGCGCACCCCATGCTCCAGCGCTGCAAGGACTGCCACACCGGCAAATTGCGTTTGGCCTCCTCGTTCGAGGGAAACAAGGGGAAGTCGCCCCACCGCTCGATCTTCGAGTGCGCGTCCTGTCACAAGGCGCAGGCCGCCGCGCGGGGTGAGCCGCACAAGAAGCTCCCGTGCAGCACCTGCCACCCCTTCTTCAAGGACTCGGAGATCTCGGGGCGCATGGTGCGCAGCGCGGGCCCTGGTTTCTGCCTGCTCTGCCACGAAGCCGGGCCGCACCGCGACGACAAGAGCCGCCCGACCATCGAGTGGCCGAGCCACCGCGAAGAGGTGGGCGACAAGCCCGAGGACGCCAAGAAGGTCTGCGCGGATTGCCACCGCGAGACCTTCCACGGCCCGGCCAAGCCGGCCCCCATGTCCGCGGCCTCGGACGACAAGCCCGCGAAGGGCGAGCCCGCCAAGAAGGAGGAAGGCGAGTGACCCGACGACGCGACGACATCGCGCTGCGCGAGACGGAGGCGTCCTTCTCACGGCGCGACCTGCTGAAGCTCCTCGCGAGCGGCTCGGCGCTCCTCCTCGTGCACTGCGGCCCCGTGCCTCCCCCTCCCGGGGAGAAGCGGGGGGCGAGCTACGACTGGACCAAGCACTACTGGGTCTACGTGGTGGACATCAGCAAGTGCATCGGCTGCTGCGCCTGCATGCGGGCCTGCCGGGCCGAGAACGACGTGCCGGAGGGCTACCACCGCACCTGGATCGAGCGCTACCGCATCCGGAAGGACGGCGAGGTGCTGATCGACGTGGCGCAGACGGGCGAGCACGTCTTCGCCGAGGTGAAGGACGAGGTGGAGCGGGCCTACTTCGTGCCCAAGATCTGCAACCACTGCACCGCGTCGCCCTGCACCCAGGTCTGCCCGGTGGGGGCCTCGTACCAGACGAAGGACGGCGTGGTGCTGGTGGACGACAAGGCCTGCGTCGGCTGCGGCTACTGCGTCCAGGCCTGCCCCTACGGCACGCGGTACCTCCACCCGACCACGCGCGTCGCGGACAAGTGCACGCTCTGCTACCACCGCATCACCCGCGGCGAGAAGCCGGCCTGCGTGGCGATGTGCCCGACGGGGGCGCGCATGTTCGGTGACCTGAAGAACCCGGACGATCCGATCACCCGCCTGCTCAAGGACACGCGGACGCGCTTCATCAAGGCGGAGCTCGGCACCAAGCCGAAGTGTCACTACATCGGGCTCGACGAGGAGGTCATCTAGTGGACTACGTCTTCCCGAACGATCTGCACGTCCACTGGACGGTGATGATCGTGCTCTACCCCTACATCACGGGGCTCGTGGCGGGCGCCTTCATCGTCTCGTCGCTCTACCACGTCTTCGGGCGCGAGGCGCTCCAGCCCGTGGCGCGCTTCTCACTGGCCGCGGCCTTCGTCTTTCTGCTCTTCGCTCCGCTGCCGCTGCTGATCCACCTCGGACGGCCGGAGCGGGCCTTCAGCATCATGATCACGCCCAACTTCTCGTCGGCGATGGCGGGCTTCGGCTTCATCTACACGAGCTACCTCATCCTCGTGGTGCTCGAGATCTGGTTCGTGATGCGCTCGGACTTCATCCAGCGGGCCAAAGGTGCCGGGCTGGGCGCGCTGATCGCCCGCACGATCCTGCTCTTCAACCTGCACGAGGACGACGCCACGCGCCGCGCCGACCACAAGATCGCCAAGGTGCTGGCCGGCATCGGTATCCCCATGGCGTGCCTGCTGCACGGTTACGTGGGCTTCCTCTTCGGCTCGATCAAGGCCAACCCCTGGTGGTCCACGCCGCTCATGATGGTGATCTTCCTCTTCTCGGCCATCGTCTCCGGCATCTCGGTGCTCATCTTCCATTACTTCGTGGTGAGCTGGGTCAACCGCTGGAAGGTGGACTCGGACTGCGTCCGTCTGATGAGCAAGTACCTCTGGGGCTTCATGATCGTCGCGGTGTCGCTCGAGCTCCTCGAGCTGATGTCCGCCGCCTACCAGCAAACGCACGAGTGGGAGGTGATCCACACGCTCGTCAGCAAGCACCTCTTCGTCTCGTACGTCATCCTGCAGTTCCTCGTCTTCTCGCTCATCCCGTTCTTCCTGCTGGCCTTCAACTCGCTCGCCCGGTCGACCGACCGCGTCTCGAACGCGATCAGCTGGACGGCGGCCACGATGCTCCTCTGCCAGGTGCTCTTGATGCGGTGGAACGTGGTCATCGGCGGCCAGATCATGTCCAAGTCGTTCCGTGGCTTCACGAGCTACTTCCCCGGCCTCTGGGAGAAGGAGGGTCTCGTGACGGCCATCGTGGTCTTCACGCTCCCCTTCGTGCTGCTCTACCTGTTCCACCGGCTGGTCCCGCTCTTCCCCGATGCAAAGAAACGCTCAGCGGCGTGAGCTGGCGGACGATGAGGTAGATACGGGTCTGTCACAGATAGTGGGAGAGGCATCGGTAGGTGATGGGAGGCGGCGCCTACGCCGCCATGTTCCCCAGGCGGCCACAGGCCGTGGGCTTCTGCCGCAACGGGGAGGGAGAGGAGGTGTGGTTCCGCCCATGCGGGGGTGGTGGGCTCGTCACCGGAGCGTGTGGACATGCGTGGATCGAGAGGCCCTGACATCGCGGCGACGCTGGGAGGGCAGCAGCCCGAGGTCGTGGGAGTCGCGGCGCCGGCCATCGCCGACGCGGGGAGCAGCCTGGCGCGAGCACCTCTTCGAACGTGGACCTACCTCGCGATCGGCGCGTTTCTGGGACTGGGTGCGCCGCTCGGGCTGCTCTTCGAGCGCTGGGTGCTGGCAGGCTGGCCGCAGGTCGGCTCGTGGGCCCACGGCGAGCTGCTCCGAGACGCGGAGACCTTCATCTACGTGTGCCTGGCCAGCATCGCGGTCTTCGGCACCTTTGGCTATCTGATGGGCTACAAGGAGCGGCACCTCCGACGGGCGAACGCCTCGCTCAAGCTGGTGGCAGCGCTCCAGAAGGAAGCCGCCCGGTCCCTCGAGGACCACCTGCAGGCCGCGCGGCGTCGCGCGGTGACCCTCGAGGGGCGGCTTCAGGGTGTGGCGGCCGAGCTCGAGGACGTGATCCTGATCCAGGACACGGAGCTGCGTTACCTGGAGGTCGCGGGGAAGTGGCTCGGCAAGCACCGCCTTTCTCCGGAAGCCTTCGTCGGGTTGACGCCTCGGGAGGTGAAAGGGGTTCTCGAGCCGGTCGCACACGAGCAGGCCGGCCGGGTGGCGCTGTCGGGCGAGCCCACGATCTACCACTGGAAGATCCGAACGGAGGCGGGCGAGCGCGAGATGCAGTCCTCGATCTCCGCCCTGAGAGACGATCGCGGCGCGGTCGTGGGCGCGGTGTCGGTCGCGCGCGACGTGACGGAGGAGTCCCAGACGCGACAGAGACTACTCATCTCGGACCGCATGGTCTCCGTCGGAATGCTCGCGGCGGGCGTGGCCCACGAGATCAATAATCCCCTCTCGGCCGTGACGGCCAACGTGGACGTGGCGGTTCAGGAGCTGACGGAAGAGCCGAGAGGCGGTCGGGTGGAGCAGCTCCAGAACGCCGTCGAGGCGCTCCGCGACGTGCAGGTGGCCGCGTTGCGCATTCGCGACATCGTACGGGACCTGAAGATTTTCTCGCGTGGCGACGACGACGTGCGTCGGGCGACCGACGTCGAGCGGGTGATGGAATCGGCCCTGCGCATGGCGTGGAACGAGATCCGCCATCGCGCGCGCCTAGTGAAGGACTTCCAGCCCACGCCGCCCGTGTACGCCAGCGAGTCGAGGCTGAGCCAGGTGTTTCTGAACCTGGTGGTGAACGCGGCGCAGGCCATTCCGGAGGGCGCCGCGGGCGTGAACGAGCTGCGGGTCCGCCTGTTCGAGGACGCGGAGCAGCGGGTGACGATCGAGGTGAAGGATACGGGGGTCGGCATGCCGCCAGAGGTCCTCGCGCGGCTCTTCACCCCCTTCTTCTCGACCAAGCCGCAGGGCGTGGGGACGGGCCTGGGCCTGAACATCTGCCAGCGCGTGGTGAAGGATCTGGGTGGCGACATCGAGGTGGAGAGCCAGCCCGGGAAGGGGTCCCTATTTCGCGTCCACCTGCCGGCGGCTACCGAGGCCGAGCTCGAGGCGGCCGCGGACGGGGAGGTCGGTGCCGCGGAGAGGGAGAGCTGCTGCTCGGGTCGGGTGCTCGCCGTGGACGACGAGGAGCCGATCTTGACGGCGGTCTCCCGCATCCTCGGCCCCTATCACACGGTGTGTACCACCACGCGGGCAGTCGAGGTGCTCGAGCTGATCCGCAAGGGCGAGTGCTACGACGTCTTGCTGGTTGACATCATGATGCCCGAGATGAACGGACAGGAGCTCTACGCTGCGCTCTGCCAGGAAGCGCCGGAGCAGGCCCAGCGGGTGTGCCTGATGTCCGGAGGGGCCTTCACGCCGGAGGCGCGCGCCTTCCTGCAGGAGGCGGGGCGCGAGGTGCTCGAGAAGCCGTTCGCGGCCCAGGGGCTACGAGACCTCGTCTGCCGGATGCTCCTCCGGCATCCCGCGAGCACCCGGACGGTGTAGACTCCGGCCTGGATACCGAGGGTGGACGCGCCCCGCTCCCAGGCCAGGATGGAAAGCTCACGCAGCCGGCGAACACAGAGCCTCCTCGGGGGAATCGGGCTTCGGCTGACGGTGCCGACGGTGCTCGCCGTGGCGGTGCTCTTCGCCGTGGTCGCGGCCGCTCTCTGGCGCGAGATGGGGCGCAGTCGCGAGGCCACGCTCGCTAGCTACAGCGCGCTCGTGGGGCGCGTGGTGCTCCACGGCCTTCGCGACGCGATGCTCTCGGGGGAGCGGCAGCGCCTGCGGCAGGAGATCGTGCGGCTCGCGGCGGTGCGTCCCGTGCGCGCCATCGACGTGCTCGACAAGCGCGGGCACGTGACCTTCTCGAATCGCTCCGAGCGACAGGGGACGCGCGTCTCGTCCGCCAACCCGACCTGCCAGGCCTGTCACGGGGAGTCCGACGGGACCACCACGGCGCACCGCGCGGGTCTCACGATGGTGGACGACGGGCGGCGGACCGTCCGGTCGCTGCACTCCGTCGAGGCCGAGAAGGCTTGCCGGCGCTGTCACAAGGATCCCAAGGTGACGACTCTCGGGGTGCTGCGCATCGACCTCGACGAGGAAGAGCTGACGGGCGGCATCCGCGACGAGGTGACCTTCGCGGTCCTGCTGGCGGCGGGGCTCTCGCTCGTGCTGGTGGTGGTGCTCTTCGTGAGCGTGCGGCGCGTCGTCGTGACGCGCGTGAGGGCGCTGCATCGGCTCGTCGAAGATCTGCGCGCCGGAGCGCGAGGCGCGGCCACCGGGGCGCGTCGGGTGGACGAGCTCGACGACCTCGCGCGATCGCTGCACGCGCTGACCGCCGATCTGGATCGCCGGCGGGCCGTCTCGGCCGCGGCGGCGGCGCTCTCGCGCGTCCTCGAGCAGAGCCCCGGGGTGGCGCTGGTCTGCGACGCGGCAGGCACGGTGCTCGCGGCGAACCGTCGCGCCGAGGAGGCGCTCGCCGATCCGAGGCACCCGGGGCGTCTCGTCGGGGTCCGACGGCAGGAGCTCCTCCTCGCCCGTCCCGAGCTCCACGCGCGGGCGCTCGAAGAGGGCTGGGCCTTCGACGCCGCGGAGCGAGGGGAGCCCGTGGTGCTCTTGCTCTCGACGCCGGCCGACGAAGGGGTGGCGCTCCTCGAGCTGTGGCCGGCTGCCGAGGCGACGCCGTCGGCGGCGCCGGAGGAGGAGCTGGCGAGCGCTTCGGGCATCGTCGAGCCGGGGCGGCCCGCCTGGGACCTCTACGCCTGGGCCGTGCTGCGTCCTCTGCGGACCGGAGGAGGCGTCTGGCGCGGTTTCTCCTCGATCGATCCACGGATGGTGGCGGCGCGGCGTCTAGCTCGGCAGCTCGCCGACACGGTGCAGGGTCTCGACGGGCACGAGGCGCTCGATGTGGCCTCCGAGACCCACCTCGTGCTCCACGACCTCGAACGCGAGCTGCGCGACCGAGGGTGGCACGTGGCCGTCGAGCCCGGGCTGTCGGCGCGCGGTCCCGCCCCGATTCTCCACGCGCTCCTCGAGAGGCTCCACCGCGCGGCGGCGGAGCAGGCCGGCGCCGGTGGCGAGGTGGTGCTCTTCGCCCGGCGCGACGCGGAGCGGGGAGGGCTCTTTCTCGGCGCGTGGGCCGGTCGGCCGGGGGCCTCCGCCCGGATCGACCCGGCGGGGGAACCGCCCTTCGCGCGCGCCGCGGCCAGAGCCCTGGGCGGCGCCGTGGAGGTGGACGAGCGCTTCGACGCCGGGAGCCTCGCCACCCTCGGGGCGGATCTGACACGCCTCGAGGGGGCCGGGTCTCTTTACGTGGCGCGAATTGGCGCGACGCCGCGCTAGGGACACCCCCTAGAACACTGTGGCCCACCTCGTCTCATGGTGCGAACGCACCACGAGACGATGGCGCGCGCGACGCGGCCGAAGTGGTGCGCCGGGGCGGCGTTCAATGATGTCTGGACTCAATGGTGCGGACGCCGCGGATCGGCAAAATGGAGGGTGTAAGGACGAACGAAACGCGGCTCCCAGCCGCCACAGAAAGTAGGAGGATGTCATGGACTTCGCGTATTTTGGCAAGCTGATGCTGAGCGTGCTGGTTTTCGCCCCTGGGATCATCGTGCTGGCGATCGCCCTGGTGCTGGGCGTGGCGGCGCTCCTCGAGAAGGCGGGCCTCTTTCGCGTGGCCGCGCTCCCGAGTGAGGCGAGCGAGTCGGCCGAGGCCGCGGCTGCGGGCAACCCCCCGGCGGGCGAGGTGGTGGCCGGTCTGAAGCAGAACCTGGACGCGCCGGTCGAGGAGGAGAAGGGCAAGGAACTTGCAGGCCGAAGGTAGGCGGGCGGCACGCGCACCCGAGGCGCGGCACTACGAGGAAGGGCCCAGGAGCGAGCGGGGAGGGAGGCAACATCCGTCAGAGGACCTTGCACGATGAAGCGTCTGGATCGGCTTCTGCATCGATTCGCCAGTAACGACGACCGCGCCCTGCTGGAAGGAAGGCCTGGCTTCCGCACGAGGCTCCTCGTCTCCGTGCATCTGGCCCGGCGCTACATCTGGGCCTTTGGCATCGTCGTGGCCATCGCGCTCATCGCCACCGTGGCCTCCGGGATGGACATCTACCACCGCACCGAGATGCCGCGCTTCTGTCGCGCGTGCCACGAGATGAGCCCGAACTTCGCCTCGTGGGAGCGCTCCGTGCACCAGAAGACCAAGTGCGTGGACTGCCACGCGCGGCCGGGGCTCTCCGGCTGGGCCGCGGCGAAGGCCAGCGGCTTGCGGCAGCTCTTCTCGCACTTCCGCGCCAAGTCCACCGCCGACATCAAGGCGCACATGGGCGACCATCACAAGGCCCTCGTCGAGGAGAACTGCAAGCGCTGTCATCGGCGCGCGGCGCGGATCAAGGAGAAGAAGACGGTGGCCGTCGCGCACAAGCGACACCTGGACGTGGGGCTCAACTGCATCGAGTGCCACTCCCGGGCCATCGCGCACCCGGCGCCGCGCAAGGAGGGCAAGGAGGGCAAGCAGGGCAAGAAGGAGAATCCCCTCTTCGCGGCCGCCGACTGCCACGCCTGTCACGACGGGAAGCATCGCCGCGGCAAGGCCGTGGCCTTCTCGGCCACTGAAGAGGCGCGCTGCACGAAGTGCCACCTGGACGCGAAGGCCGCCAACTCCCACGGCGGTGACGACCACAAGTGCACCGACTGCCACGAAGCGCAGAAGGGGCGGCACTACGCCTACGCCGACAAGCCCGTGCGCGAGATCTGCGCCAAGTGCCACGACACCGCGGAGACGACCTACGCGAGCGCGCACAAGGCGGTGGGCGAAGGGCGGTGCGGTGACTGCCACCAGGTCATGTCTCCGACGCACCTCTATAAGACCGCGTCCGCGCCGTCGGCGAACGGCTGCCTCTCGTGCCACCGCAAGCTCGCGGCGCTGCTGAAGGGGCGGCCCGAGAAGCTCGTCAGCAGCTTCTCCGACGGAGACGACGACCTGCACGTCTCGCACGCGGGAGAGCTCGGCAAGGAGGCCTACTGGTGCAAGCGCTGTCACGAGGCCCACGGCAGCGACGCCACGGTCGGCCTGGTCTCCTTCCGGCGCGCGAAGGACGAGAAAGAGGGCGCCGCCTCCAAGCAGTCTTTCACGGCCAGCAAGGACGGTGGTCAGTGCAAGACGGCCTGCCATGAGGACGACACGATGGAGTACACGCGACGCGCGAAGCAGGTCGGCGCCGTGAAATGATCGTCCGGCGCTTCCTGACCTACTTCGTCGTGGCGATGGCCCTCGCCGTGGCGGGGGCGGTGGCCTTCGAGGTGCTGGCCTTTCGTCGCGCGACCGATTATGCGATGCACTCGCGCGAGGCGGAGGCCGTGGGGGCCGCGCGGTTCGTCTCCGGCTTCGTGCGTCGCGCCGGGGACGCGCTCTCCGCGCTGCTCGCCAAGGAGGCCGACGCGTCCGCGGCCAGCACGGCCGCGAGTTTGGCTCAGCTCCGCGCGACGAGCCCGCAGATCAGCGCCATCGCGCTGCTAGACCGGAGTCGGGGGGTCAGCGCCGCGACCGACGGAGAGCTGCCTCCCTCGGAGGTGCTCCTCCCGGCCCTGCGCCACGCCGAGGCCGCAGGTCAGGTCGAGGCGACCGACCTCTGGCGCACCTCCGACGGGCGACCGATGGTGACGCTGGTCGTCGTGCGCACGGAAGGGGGGTGGCGCGCCGCGATGGCGCACCTGAACCTGCAGGAGAAGGCCTTCAGCGACCTCTTCGACCTCTTCGGCCACGTCGGGACGGGGGGCTCCGCGCGAGTCCAGCTCCTGGATGGGCGCGGGGTGGCGCTCTACTCCACCCGCGAGAAGGAGCGCTTCGAGTCCGTGGTGCACGGCACCTACTTCTCCGACGCCGTCCGCATGGGACAGGCCAAGGCCATGCCCTGCCACTCCTGTCACGAAGGGGGGGAGCGACCCGGGGACCTGACCCGCTCGGCGGAGATCACCGCCGTGGCCCCCGTGGCGGGCACGAGCTGGAGCGTGACGGTGCGCGAGCGGCGCGACGAGCTCTACGCTCCGCTGCGCGACCTGGTCTTCGGCACGGTGGGGCTCGTGGCGGCGATCCTGGGGATCTTCGCCGGGGCGTTTCTCTTGCTCCACCGCCGCATCTTGCGGCCGATCAGTCGCCTCGTGGCCATGGCCCGCGAGCCGGAGCTGGCCGGCATGGCGGAGTGGGCACCGTCGAGAGGTCCGGTGGACGAAGAGATCGCGCGGCTCGCCGAATCTTTGTCTTCGGCGCACGAGCTCTCCACCCGCGCCTCCGGTGCGGCAGGCGCTCCTCGAGTCGACGCGCGCGACGCGAGCGATTCGGGCGAATTCGCCCCCGAGCCTCGTGGGCTCTCCTCCGGAGCCCTCGCCGACGCGATCCGCCAGCTCACGCAGGTCGAGCCCATCCGGGCCGCGATGCTCCTCTACCGTACGGGCAGCGGCGACGGCGTGTGCGTGCAGTGCGTGGGCGTGAGGTGCGAGAGCGCGCCGTCCGAGCGCCTGCTGGCCCTCGGCGAGCGCGAGGCCTCCGTTACGCCGGAATTCCTGGCCGAGCAGGGGATCCTGCTCGGAGAGCTCAGAGGGTGCAGCGAGTTCTTCGTGCGGAAGCTGCGGCTCGAGGGGGTCTCCGAGGCGCAGCTCTGGATCGGGGTCACCGCCGAAGGGGCCCTCATGGGGCCGTATCTGAAGACGGCCCTGGACGTGGTCACCGCGCAGGTGCGCTTCGTGCTCGTGCGCGAGCTCCTCGACCAGCGGCTGCGCGAGGAGCACGCGGCGAAGAACCGGCTGTTGCAGCACCTCTTCGAGGCCGAGGACGAGGAGCGGCGGCGCATCGCCCGCGAGATTCACGACGAGACCGGTCAGGTGCTGAGCGCGCTTCGCGTGCTGCTCGAGACCTTCCCCGCGGCGAGCGACCCCGCCGCGCAAGAGGCCCGGCTCGAGCGCGCCAAGTCGCTCGTCGAGCAGGTGCTCGACCACACCGACCGCCTGATCCGGCGTCTGCGGCCGGCGGTGCTGGACGACCTCGGCCTGGTCGAGGCCATCCGGGCCACGGGTCACAACCTGCTCGAGGATGCGGGGGTCGGCTTCGAGTTCGAGGTGCAGGGCGCCGAGGACACGGCGCTGCCGCGCGCCGTCGAGGTCGCCGTCTATCGCGTCTTCCAGGAGGCGATGACGAACGTGGTGCGCCACTCCGGCGCGAAGGAGGTCCGCGCGAGCGTCGCCTTCGCGGCCTCCGGAGTGACGGCGCACCTCGAGGACGACGGGCGCGGCCTCGACCAGGCGCTGCTGGAGAGCCCGAACACCTCGGGGCGCTGGGGACTCCTCGGCATGCGCGAGCGCATCACCCAGGTGGGAGGAAAGGTCGCCTTCTCGCACGGCGAAGGCGGTGGGCTGCGCATCGACCTCGAGGTGCCGTGCACTCCCGTCTCCGACGAGCTATCCTAGGCCGCACTCATGCCCGCTCGCATCCTCCTGGCCGACGACCACGCCCTCTTCCGCGAAGCCCTGCGTGGGCTCATCGAGGCCCGCCTGTCGGAGGTGCAGATCGTGGGCGAGGCGGCGACCGGGCGCGAGGCGATCGACCTCTGCCAGCGACACCAGCCCGACCTGATGGTGCTCGACCTCTCGATGCCCGACCTGGGAGGCCTCGACGTGCTGGCCGAGCTCAAGGGCCTCCAGCTCGCCACGAAGGTGCTCGTCGTCTCGCAGTACACCGACCGCTCGTACGTGATGCGGGCGCTCAAGCTCGGCGCCCGGGGCTACGTGCCCAAGAAGGCGCTGGCCAAGGACCTCGTCTCGGCCGTCAGCGCGGTGCTGGAAGGGCGCACCTACGTGGATCCCTCGCTGATGGAGTTCGTGGTGGATGCGGCCGTCCGCCCGCACGAGGCCAGCGAGAGCGGGGACCTCGGCCTGCTCAGCGATCGCGAGCTGGAGATCCTGAAGCTCGTCGCCGAAGGCAAGACCGCCAAGGAGATCGGCGAGCTCCTCCACATCTCCCCGCACACGGTGAACCGCCACCGCGCGAACCTCATGGAGAAGCTCGAGGTGCACAGCAAATCCGATCTGGTGCGGGCGGCGGTGCGGCTGAAGCTGGTGGAGCCGTAGGGGAAGGCGGGGCGGGAGAACTCTCGACGAAGGCCTACTTCTCCTTCGCCTCCTTGTCGTCCTTGTCGTCCTTGTCACCCACGTGGCACCCCTTGCACTTGGTCGTGGGGCCCTTGGTCATCTTGTGGGGCTCCTTGGCCGCCTCCTTGTGACACCCGCGGCACTGAGCATGGTACGGGTTCTTCGTGGCGGACTTGTCGTCGCAGGTGCCGACCTTGCCTTCGGCCTTCTTGTGGCAGTCGGAGCAGAGCTTTTCGACCGGTCCGGTGTGATGGCAGGCCTTGCAGTCCTTGCCCATCTTCTTGACGGCCTTCTCGTGGGCCGCGTGCTTGAACTTGACGGGGCCCTTCTTCTTCTTGCAGCCCTTGATCTCGAGCTCCTTCGGAGCCTTCTTCTCCGCGCTGCTCACCCCAGGACTCGCCGCCACCGCCATGAGCATCACGACACACGGAACCAACAGTCGCAGGTACAGGCCTCTCATCGGACTCATCTCCTTTCGCGTCGGGCGCTGGGACAGAACCACGGGCAGCGCGGTCAATTCGTTGTACGCATGCTCGCGCAGAAAAATAGGCAAGGCAAGTGCGCTGCACTCGTCGGTGGCGACGGAACGACTCCGGGTCAGCGGGGCCCTCCACCGACGGTGAGAGGGGCCCGGCCGGCCTGGGCCAGCTTGGCCCGGGTCCGCGTCCGACCTTCGGCAGTGCGAATCGTTCTGACCCGCGCTGGCGGCTCCGTCGAGGGGCGCGCGCGCCCACCCGCTCCCGAACGCCTGCGGTTCCACGGGTAGCGGTGGGCGGTCGCGGACCGCGTGCGTGGCGCTCGCTGGAATGGCTCTTGCTATGAACTACAGGTGAGGTGGCCGGGTCTCGGCCTCACAAGGAGAGCGACCGTGGCGCAACTCACCGTGGCAGACCTGATGTCGAGGGATGTGATCACGCTCGAGAAGGACGAGAACCTGAACCTCGCCGAGGAGGTGATGCGCCTCGGACGGCTCCGCCACCTGCCCGTCGTGGACCGCGGCCGCCTGATGGGCCTCGTGACCCACCGGGACCTCCTCCGCTGTCAGGCCAGCTCCCTCGCAGCGCTCACGCGCGAGGCGCGCCGGGAGATCCAGCGCAGCATCCGCGCCGAGGACATCATGACCACCGATGTGATCACCGTGACGGCCGATACGGTCGCCGTCGAGGCCGCGCGCCTCATGCGGCGGCACAAGATCGGGTGTCTGCCGGTGGTCGACGGAGGGACGCTGATCGGCATCTTGACCGAGGCGGACTTCCTGGACCTGGTCATCACGGCGCTTCACGGGGAGCCGGTGTAGAACGCCGGCCGGTGTCGCGCCGTCTACGCCGCCTCTTCGTCGGCGGTGCCCTTCAAGCCGCGTGACTTGGCGGTGAGGAGGGCGCGCAGGCTCTCCACGTCGCGATGGAAGTCCACCTCGGTCCAGCGGCCGGTGGCGTCGAACCACCAGGGGTGCACCGGGATCCCCTGCTCGTACAGCGCGTTGAAGAGCTCGAGCCAGAACTGTGTGAGAGAGCTCTTGCGGCGACCTAGCAGCTCGAGCTGCTCCCTGGCGAGCTTCTGGGCCCGTCGCCCTCTGACCAGCGCGAGGCCGGGTGACTCGCCGTGCGCCTCGCTGTCGGAGATCTCCTTGCTCACCCGTCGGATCACCGCACCGTCGAGCGTGATCTTCATGTCGTCGAAGTCGAAGTTCGACTTGCGGTTGATCGCGAGGTGAATCCCGTCGCCGCAAGCCGCCAGACCGCGGAAGACGTCCGGCGAGAACAGATTGTCGCCGTTGGTGATCATCAGATCGCCGTCCAGCTCATCCCGGGCGAGCCAGAGCGACATCAGGTTGTTCGAGATCTCGTAGAAGGGGTTGTAGACGCTGCGTAGCCGCAGGCCGCGGGCGTCGAAGGTGCTGAGCTTGGACTCCACTTGACCCGCCAGGTAGCCCAGGACGAGCACCACCTCCTCGACGACCCCCGACTGCTGGAGGCTACCGATCTGTTCTTCCAGCAGGGTCGCTCCATGGCCGAGGTCGAGGAGCGGCTTGGGGGTGTTCTTCGTGAGGGGCATCAGGCGTTCGCCCTTGCCGGCCGCGAGAATGATGATCTTCATCGCCTGTATCCTTGGGCCTGGGCAGCGCCAGCTCCGGCCACTTGGTGGGTGGTTGGAACGCGAGGTGCCGCTCGGTTGCGTCGAGACGGTTCGAGCTCGGGAATTCGTCGGAGATGACCCGGATCGTCGAGGGGCGCAGCCCGCGCTCCTCGGCCAGCCGCGAGAGGTAGCGTACCTGTTCGAGGCGAAAGCCCATGGTTCGGGTGGCCACGCAGTCCACCGCGAGCAGGTCCTCTCCTGCAAGCAGCACGCGTGCCTCCCGCGACGTAGGGGTGAAGGGACCGTCGCCCTCGCCGGCGGTCACGCCGTCCACGAGGGAGAAGAATCGCATGGGACCCTTCCCCTGCCGCTGACGGTAGCCCGTGACGTCCACGACCAAGGCGTCGTAGAGGTCGGCTACCATGCGCCAGCAGGTGTCGTTGCCGGGCCACGCGCCGCGGTACTTTTCGTGGGCCGGTTTGCCCGTCCCGCCCGTGCCGCCCGGCTTGCCCTTCTGCGACGGCGCGCGGCGGTGGCGACGGATGACGCCGCGCAGGGCCAGATAGACCGACTCCGGGAGCGCATCGAGGAGGAGGTGCTCGAGCGCCAGGCGAAGGTGGTCCGTCGCCGTCACGGTCTGCGAGTACTCGTCTCCGCCCCAGCCGGGGTAGCCGATCTGCCAGTGCACGAGGCAGTTCTTGTTGGCCACCGTGCCGACGAGCCCCTTCAGGTTCAGCGTTACACCCACCTTGTGGTGGGCCTTCAGCTTCGGCACGGAGATGAAGACGTCGGAGAGCGCGACGGTGGCCGACAGGGAGTAGCGGTGCGTGCGGCCGTGGTGCAGCCGGATCGTCTCGAGGCGGTTCGAAAACGCGCCGCGAAAACGCCAGGGGTTCAGGCCGAAGAAGCGAGAGCGTGGGCCCAGGTCCACCACCAGCTCTCCGTCGGGGTCGCCCTGCTGAGGCACGGCCCTGGACTTGAAGCCGTAGTATTCGAGGTCGTCGGTGCGCAGCGGCCGCAGGTCGAGGACGCGGCAGAAGACGCCGAAGCGTTCGGCGTAAAGGGCGGGAAGACGATCGAGGTGCGTCCGTTCGAGGATGCGAGAGAAATCGGCGTCGATCGACGGGTTGTCGCCGACGATGAGCTCGCCCCTCCCCTTCAGGGCGATCGCCACGTAATCCCCGAGCGCTCGCACCACGGCGGGGTGCGTGATCACCGCGAAGAGGTCGTCCGACTCCCGACCCTTGGTTCGGGACGCGTGGGCCACGAGGTTGGGCTTGAGGAAGACCCGATCTCCGGGCCGGACGATGGTACCGAGGGGATTCCACTCGGGCGTGCCGTACCGCTCGCGGTCATAGCCCAGGCGGCGCAGGGTCTCACGGACCGCCGCGTAGACGGGATTCGGGGAGGCCGAGCGTGGGCGCTCGCCGTACTCCGGGTAGGCCTCGCCGGGGTCGTACGGCGGTGCGTCGGGATAGGGTCCCGCGACCGCCGTGATGGCCACCCTTGGGGTTCCGTGGGCGAGGTCCACGTTAGTTCACCACCAGGCGCTCGAAGCGCTCGAGGCAGAAGAGGAGCCACCGCTGCTCGCCCGTGAGCTGGGAGATCGGAAGGTTCGCGCGCAGCAGGGAGCCTCCGTTGGGGCGCCAGCTCGCGAGCCACTCGTCCATGGGGCGCGCGAAGGCCACCTTGGGGGGCAGCGCAAGCTCGGGGTAGAGCTCGGCGAAGAGGGCTCGCAGCAAGTACTTGCTCTCGCCGCGGCGGATCCGCTCCAGGTCGAGCGGGGCGTCCAGATGCAGCGCCTCGTAGGGCTCGACGAGCGAGCAACCGGCCGCGGAGGCCGCGTTGGCGAAGGCCTGGCTGATGCCGCGACCGTGCACCTCTTTGAGGAAGCCTTGCACG
Source organism: Deltaproteobacteria bacterium (assembly GCA_020848905.1). Lineage (NCBI taxonomy): Bacteria > Pseudomonadati > Myxococcota > Myxococcia > Deltaproteobacteria bacterium. Next base: position 19,715 of record JADLHG010000059.1, on the reverse strand, counting down.
TCGATGCACGCGCCGCGCCGGTACTCCTCGAAGATCTCGCGCATGGAAACCGGGAAGTCGAGGACCAGCGCCGGGTCGAGAAAGGTGTACCGCTGCACGAACTCCTCGAAGGTCCAATCGCGCGACAGGAGTTGGTCGAGGCCGCCGAAGGTCGAGTCGGCGCCCGTGCCGATCACGAGGCGCGTCGCGCCCTCCTCGGCGGCGGCTCGCGCGGCGAGGTGCAGCCCCACCTCGGCAGGGTGCAGGGGCGAGCGCTTGTGGCGCATGAGCGCGTCGATGTGCGCGAGATGGTCCTCCCAGGTCACGGTCACCACGCGGTGCGAGAGCCCGCAGCGGGTGGCGAACTGGGCGGCTCCGACGCTCTCGTCGAGGGCACCCGGCGCGTGAAAGCGGACCGTGTACGCGCGCGTTCCGGGGGGAAGCAGCGCGGCCAGGATGGCGGAGTCGATGCCCCCGCTGAGGAGCAGGGCGGTGCTGGGGCTGGCGGCCTCCCGGGCGAGAAGGTGCGAGAGCGCGGCGCGAATGGCGCCCGGGGTGGAGACGGCGACCTGGCCTCGATCGTCCTCCTCGGGCCAGCTCGGCTGCAGCCCGGGCCTCCAGCTCCACTCCCGTCGCGCGAGGTAGCGGAACGCGAGGTACGAGCTGGCCGAGCGTGGGTCGAGCCCCATGTGACGAGGTTCCTCTCTCGGGCCCCTACCGCCCGCGATCACCGATGCACCGCAGAGATCTAGCAATGCGCGTACCATCGCCCGGTCGGATCGGACCCGAGGCGGTTGCACGTGATGACCGGAGGTTGTGCGACGGGGGCCGAGCGCCCGTCGCACCACCGTCAGCGACCTGACGGCGCAGCCCCCGCGGAGCGCAGCGCGCCTGGCGCTCCGCGGGGGCTTTCGGCGTGGGAGGTGCCCCCACCTTGCTGGCCACACCCGTCGCTGATAGCCTACATGGGCCTTTTCGACGCGAGGCGTCGGTCAGACGACATCTTCGGGAACGTGGTGGCTTCGATAGCAGGCGAGACGGATTCTCAGGCCGGGCGATTGCGCATCGCCGCGTACTGCACCCTGCCATTCGTGCGACGCGCGCTGGAGCCGCTCGTGGCCCTGCTCGACGGGGCGCTGCTCACGCACGACCGGCAGGCGGCTCTCGCCTTTCGGCCGGACGTGCTCGTCGTGGCCACGGAGCAAGACATCTTGCTCGTCCGCGACCATTGCGCTCGGCATCACGTGCTGCTCGTCGCCATGCGCCACGGCGTGGGGTGCAAGTACATTCGTACTCCCCGCGAGTACGGCGACGCGGACTATCTCGCGGGCAGTGCCTTCGATCGACGCGACATGGAGCGGGTGGGGGTTCTTCCGCGCCGCGGCTTCCTGGCCACGGGCAACCCGTGGGCCGACGACACCTTCCGTCTGCCCGTGCGGGCGATCGATCGTCGGCGACCCACGATTCTCTTTGCCCCCACCTGGAATCCGGAGGTCAGCGCGGCTGCCTTCTTCGAGGGACAGCTCGTCGCGTGGATCCGGGCCGTCTATCCGGAAAGCCGGATCGTGATCCGTCCGCACCCGAACATCGTGACCTTCGCCCATCCGCTGATGCGGCAGTTCGAGGCGCGTTTCGCGGCGTGGCTCGAGACGTGGCGCCGGCTGGCGCGCGAGGAGCCCCACGTCGAGCTGGCAGAGGACCCGGCGGCGAGCATCGCCGGGTTCTTCGCGGGGGCCGACCTGCTGATCTCCGACGGGTCGTCTCTGGTCTACGAGTTCATGGCGCTCGAACGACCGATCCTGCTCTACAGCAGCGGCGAGACCGTGGTGGAGGGCGAGCTCGACCCGCTGGCGCTGGCCAACCGCTGGCGCGACGTGGCGCTGGAGTTCCGCACCCCCGAGGAGTTTCGTGCGGCCCTCGAGCGGGTCTTCGACGATCACGCCTGCCGCGCGCGCGCGCGACAGGCGGCGTGCAGCGCCGAGCTCTTCGGCGAGGAGCGGGATGGTCGCGCGGTGGAGCGGTTGGCGTCGGCGCTGCGCGAGTTGCCACGCCTCGAGGCGCTCGTCATCGCCCCGCGTCTCGACGACGAGCTTCGACGCTGGTTCGCCCACGCACAAGAGCAGCTTCGGGCGACGCGCTGGTTCTGCGCGCTCACGGAGCCCCGGGATGTGTCGGCGAGCTGGCCCGCCGGGGTCTCCCCCTTTGGTGCGCAGGGGACGACGGTGGAATCGCTGCGTCGGAGCTTCCTCGGCGCGTCGGCCTCCGGGTACGCGCTGGTGGTGCTCGACCCCGCGCGCGAGCGGCTCGAGGACGCGTCGTTCGTGTCGCGGGCCCTCGCCCGGATGCGCGAGGATCGACGGCTGGGCTGCTGCTGCGGCCCGGAGGGGCCGAACGGGAGCTACGCGCTCTTCGCCCGCGAGGCAACCTCGAGTGGAGCGGCCGCCGGGGAGCCGGAGGTTGCGCAGATCTGGGACGACGAGCCCCGTCTCTGCTACGGGGACGGATTCTACCCGCCCGAAGACGGCTGGCGCTGGATGGCGAAGCGAGCCCAGCTTCGCCTCGAGCAGACCGTGCGCCGTGCCGACCGACCCGGCGGCTACCTGCTGGAGGTGGAGCTCCGGTCGAGCGACCACCGCCACTACGGTTCGTTTCCGGTGTGCGCGACCGTCTCCGTGTCCGGACAGCGCGTGGGTGTCGTGAGCTTCGTGGGCGGCTGGCAGGCGATTTCGCTCCGGCTGACGGTACCGGTCGAGCGGCTCGAGGCGCCGACGGTCGAGTTTCGCGCCGACCAGGCGTTCGTGCCCAAGGAGCTCGGATTCGGCGAGGACCCGCGCCGGCTATCGATCCAGGTGCGCGTGAAGCGCGTGGCGGCGAGCGATGCGCGGGAACGACGCGAGGCGGGGTGATGACCGCCTCGCGGGGCGACGTTCTGGCGGAAGGAGCGGTGGTGCATGGGTGAGACGGCCCTAGCAGCTCTGTACGAGCAGGCGCGAGCGGCGGCGGCAGCCGGCGACGACACGCCCGGCGCGATCGCGAAGTACCGTGAGGTGCTGGCCCACTGGCCGGTGGATGTCGAACCCGACGCGCTGGCGCAGGTCTTCTTCGAGCTCGGTGTGCTCTACGCGCAGGCGGAAAGTTTCCCCGAGAGCTCGGCTTGCATGAACCAGGCGGTCAGGCTCGACCCGCTCCACCGCAAGGCGCACCAGGTGCTGCAGAGTCTGCGCGAGGCGCTGGACCCGCCCCCGCGGTACGCGGAGCTCGAGCGCTACCTCCTCGAGCTCTTCGGCGCGGACCCGGGCGCGCGCGGGTACGTGACCGTGCACCTCCCGCGTTTCGCGGCGACGCTGCGGCTGCTTTCCGAGGGGCGGCCTGACCAGCGGCTGCTCGAGCTCGGCGCGAACAAGTTCTTCTCCGCGCTCCTGCGCCGCTACGCGAAGTACAGCCTCTGCTACTCCGACTGGTGGCCCGATCCCGCGACGGAGCCCGAGAAGGACGTGACCATCCCGGCGGCCGGACCCGAAGGCTCGTTCTCGATGCACCTGCACAACTTCAACGTCGAGCGGGATCGCTTCCCGTTCGACGATGGCTCCTTCGACGTGGTCCTGGCCTGCGAGATCCTCGAGCACCTGCCGAACGACCCGATGTTCATGTTCGTGGAGGCCGGCCGCGTGCTCCGCCCCGGAGGCCGGCTGATCCTGACCACCCCCAACATCACGAGCTACCGGAGCCTCGACGCCGCCGTGAACGGCTTTCCCCCGTACGTCTACAACAAGTTCTCCAAGGCGGGCAGCCCACGGCACTGCAAGGAGTACGCGCCGCGAGAGCTTCGGTTGCTGCTCGAGCGCTCGGGCTTCGAGGTCGAGACGCTGCGCACGGAGAACGTCTGGATCGACGTGGAGGACGGCGTCGACTACTGGGGCCGGTATCGAAACGTGCGGGACTGGTTGAGGACCATCGGCGCCTCACTCGAGGATCGCGGCGAGGACATCTTCGCCGTCGGGGTGAAGCGCGGAACGTGCACGGATCGGTATCCCGTCGAACTCTACGACTAGTCAGCGGGCGTAGGTACCATGCGCATCGCCTTCTTCTCGCCGGTGAACCCCGTTCCGTCGGGGATCTCGGACTACAGCGAGTCGCTGCTCGAGGCGCTGGCGACTCGCGCAGAGGTGGACCTCTTTGTGGACGGCTACGCGCCGAGCGCGCCCTGGATCGCCGAACGCCTGCGCGTCGTGGACTGCCGGAAGGAGGACCCCGCACCTCGCCTCGACGGCTACGACGCTGTGCTCTATCAGATGGGCGGGACGCCGGGGCACCACCGCTACATCTACGAGCTGATGCTGCGCCGTCCGGGCGTGGTGGTCCTGCACGACCTGATGTACCAGGGCTTCTTCGGCGACCTCTACCTCAAGGAGGGCCGCCCCGAGGCCTACCGGCGCGAGATGGTCGAGGCCTACGGCCGTGAGGGCGAGGCGCTGGCCGAGGAGATCGTCGCCGGCAAGCAGGTCCCCTTCGAGACGCTGCGGCGCTTTCCCCTGAACCGCAAGATGATCCACGCCGCGCAGGGCGTCATCGTGCACTCGGCGAGCGCGCTGGCCGAGGTGCGCGCGGTCGAGCCCTCGCGCCGCTGCCGCCTGATTCCGCACCACGACTTTGGCTGGGCCCACTGGCCGGCGGACTTCGACCCGGAGCTCGCCCGCCGCGCCGCGCGCGAGCGCCTCGGTCTGCCGCAGGACGCGCCGATCTGCAGCTCCTTCGGGCTGATCGTGCCGACCAAGCGGGTGGAGGTGACCCTGCGGGCCTTCGCCCAGGTGCGCGAGGAGCTGCCCGGCGCCCGCTACTGCCTCGTCGGAGAGCCGAAGTATCAGGTGCTCGAGTACATCCGCTTCCTCGGGCTAGAGGACGCCGTGACCATCACCGGGCACGTTCCGATGGAGGTCTTCCTCGCGCACCTGCACGCGGCCGACGTCTGTCTGAACCTGCGCTACCCCTCGCAGGGCGAGACCTCGGGGGCGCTCCTGCGCATCCTGGCCCTCGGCAAGCCCACGATCGTGACCGACCACGGCTGGTTCGCGGAGCTCCCCGAAGCGGCCTGCGCCAAGGTAGCCGTCGACGAGTGCGAGGACGAGGTGGTGACGGGCTTTCTGCGAGAGCTCTTCGTCAACGCGCCGTATCGCGACCAGATGGGGAGAAACGCCCACGCCTACGTCCAAGGCCAGTGCGCGCTCGAGCGGGTGGCGGAGGAGTATCTCGCGTTCCTCGCCGAGTGCCAGCCGGGGAGGGGAGCATGACGGTCGACGTCGCGTGGGAGAACGCCCGGATCCGGGAGAAGGCCCGTAAGGCCGCGGCGCGTCCGCGGGCGGTAGATGTGGCGGTCGCGGCGCGCGCGAACCTCTTCGTGCAGCCCGGCGGGGACACGGAGCTGGCGATCGGTTTCCGGCGGGGCCTGCACGGGAGGGGCCTCGCCGTGGACTACCGCCAGCGGCTCGACGACAAGCTCGACTACCGGCTGGCCCACGTGCTGAACCCGGACGTCGCGCTGGCGATCCAGGCGGCGGCGAGCGGACGGCCCTACGTGATCACCCCGCTCTTCGAGGATTTCGCGCGCTTCGCCGTCCCCTCGGTGGTCACCGCGAGCCTCTTTCGCCGCCATCTCGAGGACGGAGACCTCGCCCGCCTCGAGGCGGAGCTCGCGTCGCTGCGCGAGAGCCCCATCTCCTGCGACCCGCCCGCGGATTTCGCCTTCGCCGTCGAGGAGGCGATGGCCGTGCTCCCGACCGGCGCTGTTGAAGCGGAGTCCCTCGCGCGCCACTACCCGCGGCTGGCCCGTCACGAGGTCCTCCGCCTGCCCTTCCACCGCCCCGACGAGGCCAGCACCCCCTCCGGGCGGCTTTTCGAAGAGGCCTTCGGCGTCAAGGACTTCGTGCTCTGCGTGGGGCGGCTCGAGACGCGCAAGAACCAGCTCATGCTGGCGCATGCCCTGCGCGACGACGAACGGCCGCTGGTCTTCGTGAACGGCGGATCGTCCCAGCCGCAGTACGAGGCGCTCTGCCGGCGCTACGAGCGGCGCGGGCCGACGGTCTTCACCGGCCGCCTGTCGGGCGAGCTCCTGGCCTCGGCCTTCTGCGCCGCGTCGGTTCACGCGCTGCCGAGCTGGTACGAGCTCCCCGGGCTCGTCTCGCTGCAGGCCGCGTGGGCCGGCTGCCCCGTGGTGGCCTCGGACTGGGGGACGCTGCGCGACTACCTGGGCGACGACGCGCATTACTGCGCCCCCGACAATCCGGCGTCGATTCGCGCGGCCGTGGACGCGGCGCGAGCGCAGGAGCGGAGCACGCGCGGGCGCGAGCGACTGGCGGAGCTCACCTGGGAGCGGGCCGCGGAGCAGCTACGACCCCTCTATCGCCGGGTGCTCGACCAGTGCGGCAGCAAGAGCGGCAGCCGCCGCCTCGCGGAGCGGGCCCGTCGAGCGACGAGGCGGGCGCAGCTCCTGCAAGCCAAGGCGGAGGCGGTGCTGACCGCGGAAACGGATCCGGCCCACGCCTTGCGCCTGACGGCCGCGCTGCTCGGGGAGCTCCCCGCCGACCCGATGGTGCACTACCTGCGCGGCGTGGCGGCGCTGGGCACGATGCAGCTCGAGCTGGCCCGCGAGCACCTCGCCGCGTGCGTCGAGCGCGCCCCGATCCTCGAGGGGAAGGCGTACCTCTACCTCTATCTGATCCTCACGGAGCTCGGAGACGTGGACGGCGCGCTCTCCATGCTGGATCGCGCGGAGCTCTTCTTCCCCTTCCGCGGGGCCGAGATCGACCGCCTGCTGGCCGACTACCGCGCGAAGGCGGCGCTTCGCCGACGCGGTGGCGCCGCTCCTCACCGGTAGACGAGCCGCCGCTCCTGGGCCGCCTTCATGAGCCCCTCGCGGTGGTCGGGGTGCGCGATGGCGATGAGCGCCTCGGCGCGCTCGCGGATGCTCAGGCCGTGGAGCGAGGCCACACCGTATTCGGTGACCACGTAGTGCACGTCTCCGCGGGTCGTGACCACGCCCGCCCCCTCGGCCAGGAGCGGCACGATGCGCGAGGCGTTCTTGGCCGAGGAGGGGAGCGCGATGATCGGTCGCCCGCCCTTTGAGCGCGCCGCCCCGCGGATGAAGTCCACCTGGCCGCCGAAGCCCGAGTAGAGCCGGGTGCCGATGCTGTCGGCGTTCACCTGCCCGGTGAGGTCCACGCTGATCGCCGAGTTGATGGCCACCATCTTGTGGTTCTGCGCGATGACGAACGGGTCGTTCGTGTAGTCCGAGGGGTGCATCTCGACCACGGGGTTGTTGTCCATGAAGTCGTAGAGCTTCTGGCTCCCCATGGCGAAGGAGCTGATGATCTTGCCCGCGTGCAGGGTCTTCTTCTCGTTGGTGATCACCCCGGCCTCGAAGAGCTCGATCACGCCGTCGGAGAACATCTCGGTGTGGATGCCGAGGTGCCGGTGGCTGCGTAGCGCCAGGAGCACCGCGTTCGGGATGGCGCCGATGCCGAGCTGCAGCGTCGCGCCGTCCTCGACCAGCCCGGCCACGAAGTCGGCGATCCGCCGGTGCACGTCGGTGAAGGGCTCGGCGGGGAGCTCGCGCACGGGGCGGTCCACCTCCACCACGTGCGTCAGCTTGCTCACGTGGATGAAGGCGTCGCCGAGCGTGCGGGGCATGCGCGCGTTCACCTCGCCCACGACCACCTTGGCCGCCTCGGCCGCGGGCTTGCAGATGTCCACCGACACGCCGAAGCTGCAGAAGCCGTGCTCGTCGGGGGGCGAGACCTGGATCAGCGCCACGTCGATGGGCAGCGGGCCGCCGCGAAAGAGCGCGGGGATCTCCGAGAGAAAGATCGGCGTGTAGTCGGCATGGCCGGCGTTGACCGCCTCGCGCACGCCGGGGCCGATGAAGAGGGCGTTCAGGCGCAGGCGGCTGACCAGCTCTGGCTTGACGTACGGCGCCTCGCCGAGCGCGAGGAGCTGCACGATCTCCACGTTGCTCAGGGTGGGAGCCACCTCGGCCAGCGCCGCCGAGAGGGCGAGCGGCTCGCCGCAGTTGGCGTTGAGGAAGACGCGGCTGCCCGGCTTGATGGCCAGCCGCAGGGCGGTCAGCGCGTCGGTCTTGCGGTCGTTGTAACGCTCGAGCCAGCTCATCGAACGATCTCTCCCGTGCGGGGCCGGCGGCTCAGGGTCGCGGCCAGGCCCGGATGAACGATCTCTCCGGCGGAAAGGAGCAGCGCCGTGCGCAGCTCGGGGTCCTCCTGGGCGCGCGTCGGGGCCTCGGCCAGGCGCGCGAGGTAGGGCGCCGCCGAGTGTCCCAGGGCGCGGCTCGCCGTGCGCGCGACGAGCGAGGGGAGGTTCGGCACGCAGCAGTGGATCACGCCGTGCTTGATGAAGGTCGGGTCCCGGGGCGTGGTCGGACGCGAGGTGGCCACGCACCCGCCGTCGGCGATCGAGACGTCGATGATCACCGACCACTGCCGCATGGTCTTGACCATCTCCTCGGTGACGATGATCGGCGAGCGCTCGCCGCCGACGAGCACCGAGCCGATCAGCACGTCGGCGAAGGCCACCGCGCGCGCGAGCTGCGCGGCCGTCTCGTAGACCAGTCGGATCGGCCCCAGCCGGTCGAAGGCCTGGTCCATCTCGGCGAGCCGTGCGGGAGTGTCCATCACCGTGACCTGCGCGCCGAGGCCGGCGAAGCCGCGTGCCGCGTTGAAGCCCACCTCGCCGGCGCCGAGGATCACCACCTCGCCGGGCGGTATCCCCGGGATGCCCGAGAGGAGCACCCCGCGACCCTGCGGGCTCTGCAAGAGGCTCGCCGCGAGCTGCGGCAGCATGCGTCCGGCGATCACGCTCATCGGCCGCAGGACGGGACGAGAGCCGTCGATGGCCTGCAGCAGCTCGTAGCCGAAGACGGTGATCCGCGCGTCGCGAAGCTGCTGCACGTAGGCGCTCCCCGCGGTGAAGAGGTGCGCGAAGCAGCAGAGGATCTGCCCGGGCTGCATGTGCGCGAGCGCCTGGGCGTCGGGGGCACGCACGCGGCAGATCATCGCGGCCCGGAGGTGCAGCTCCTCCGCCGAGTAGGCGATGGAGGCTCCGGCCTTCAGGTACTCCTCGTCGGAAAAGCCCGCACCGAGCCCCGCGCCGGTTTGCACGTACACCCGGTGGCCGCGCCCGACGAGCACGCCCACGGTCCCCGTTCCGAGCCCGACTCGCAGCTCGAGATCGCCATCTTCCTTCGGGATGCCGATGTCCACGCCCCAGACTCCTTTCGCTCGATGACCCGAACGAGACGTCGGGCACGCGCCCTGCCGTGCGGTCGGCGCGGCGGGGGGTGCGTCCGTCGATGCGCCCCGAGGGTCCTACACGTACCCTTGCGGCACCAGCGGAAAGTAGAGCCGGTTGAAGGCGAGCTTGCCGTAGTGGAAGAGGCGATTCGGCCGCGGGGCGCTCGGGGGCTTCGTGTAGCTGAAGCGCAGCAGGGTGGCCTTGTGTTGCCCCACCTCGATGAAGCAGAGCGTGTCTCCGCCGAAGGCCTGGTGCTTGCCGGTCGGCTCGCGCTCCTCGAGCGCCGCGCTGACCCTCTCGGCCACCACGGGCGCCTGGGCGTGCGCCACGGAGCCCGCCTTGGAGACGGGCAGGTTCGTGGCGTCTCCGAGGGCCCAGATCCTCTCGGTGGCTTCGACCTCGAGCGTGGTGCGCGCGGTCTTGAGCCAGCCGCCCCGGTCGGCGAGCCCCGACCGCTCGGCGAGGAGCGACCCTTTGTGCGGCGGCACGAGGATTGCGAGGTCGTAGCGCACCTCTTCCCCCTCGTACGAGACGAGCACGCGCTCGTCGTGATTCACGCTGTCCAGGTTGAAGAGGTCGTGCACGATCACGCCGCGGTCGCGCACCAGCTCCTCGAGCATGGGGGTCACCGCCTCCAGGTGGAAGATGTGCGGCATGGGGGTCACGTAGTGCAGCTCGGTCTTGCCGCGAAGGCCGCGGCGGCGGAGGTAGTCGTCCACCAGGAAGAGCGCCTCGAGCGGGGCGACCGGACACTTGAAGGGCACGCCCCCGACGCCCACCACGAGCGTCCCGCCGTGGAAGGCCTGCAGCCGCTCCCAGAGCCGCGTCGCAGCGTCGGCGCTGTAGAAGTGATCCACGCCTTGGTCGAAGCCCGGGATCTCGTCGGTCGAGAGCCGGGCCCCCGCGGCCAGCACCAGCGCGTCGTAGGCGAGCGTCTCGCCGCTCGCCAGCGCGACGGTTCGCGCGTCGGGGTCGATGCGCTCGGCGCCGTCGACCAATAGCCGCACGTCGCTCCGCAGGAGCTGCCGCTCGGGGCGACTCAGGGCCTGCGCCTGCAGCTGCCCGAGCATCAGGTAGAGGAACCCCGGCTGATACACGTGACGGCCGCTCGGGTCGACGAGCGTGACCTGCGCCGACCCGTTCAGCTTCCTGGACAAGAGATTCGCGGCGAGAGTGCCGCCCGTCCCGCCCCCCCCCACCACCCCGTTCTTCGGCTGTGAGCCCATTGGGGGATCTCCTTGGCTGCGCGCAGCGCGGTCCCCCCTCGCGCGTGCAGCCGACGCGGAGACGGGGAAGCAGTTTCCGTTCGCGCAGGTTTCTATCGGGTCTTGCGGACCACGATCTCGGCGTAGTCGCCGTGGGAAACCGTCTCGAGGAACTCGTGCCCCGCCTTGGCGGCCCACTTCGGGATGTCCACCGCCGAGCCCGAGTCGGAGGAAAGAATCGCGAAGACCTCTCCCACCTGCCCCTGCTTGACGTGGCGAATGAGCTCCATCAGCGGCCCCGGGCAGTAGGTTCCGCGCATGTCCAGAGTCTCGGTGACGTGGTAGTTCGGCATGGCCTATCTCCTCCGCGTCGGGTTTGAGCCGGCCGAGGGCCGACGGGGTTCGGAGAATCGACGCGTCACTTCTTCGTTTCGGGAGCCCGAATGGTCAGCACGGGGCAGGGCGCCATGCGCACCACCTTTTCCGCCACGCTACCCACGAAGAAGTGCGAGAGGCCCGTTCGGCCGTGCGTCCCCATCACGATGAGGTCGTGCTTGTCGAGCGCGGCGAGCTCCGTCACGCGCTTCGCCGCGTCCCCCGTCTCGATGCGGCCCTGGACGGGGACCCCCTCCGCGTCGAGCTCCGCGAGCACCTTCTCGAGCTGCTGGTTCGCCGCCGCGCCCGCCAGCTCGCGGATCGTCTGGCGGCTGCCGCCCGGCCCCTGCACGATGACCTCCGGAACCAGATAGGGGGGCACCTCGATCACGTGGAGCACCTCGAGGCTCGCGCCGAAGCGCTTGGCCAGCTCGGCGGCGTAGTGCAGCGCGGCTTCCGAGCAGTCCGAGAAGTCCACCGGGACCAGCAGCTTCTTCATCTGAGGCATCGACGTCCTCCTTGCTGCCTTCGTAATTAGCAAGAGCCGTTCCAGCCAGAACGCCCCAGCCACACCCATCGAGACCCGAAATGCCGGGGTTTCGCGCGGGTCCGTCGAGGCTGCCGCGGCGCTCGCGGGTCATTCGGACCCTCTCGATCCGGTTGGCGCGCGGTAGCCGGTGTCAGCTTGGCCCGTGAGGCCTGGGCCGCAGCCCGAGCACGCGCCCTCGCGGGACCGCTGCCGGTGCGGCGGTCCCGGCGAGGGACTACGAGCCGAGGGGCTACGAGATGAAGAGGAGCTGGGCGCCTTCGCTCAGCTCGAGGAAGGAGGCCACCCCCTGCACGTCGTCCACGACGGCGTCCATGTCGGCCTGCGTGAGCCGGAAGAGGTCCATCGTCATGCCGCAGGCGTGCACCTTCACCTCGCCGATTTCCTTGGCCTGCCGGATCACCTGGTGCCAGTGCGGCACCTTTCCCGAGGCGGCGAGGTCCAGGATCATCCCCGCCATGGGGGCCATCTCGGTGCTGAACTGCTGGTTCGTCTCGGGCGCCCCCTTCCGGAACGCGCCGATGCCGCCGAAGGTGAGGAAGACGTGCACCTCCTTCTGCATCGCCGCCGCCCCCGCCACGATGGTGGACATGGCCATCAGCTTGTCCACCGCACCGGAGTACTGAATGACGCATAGCTTGTCAGTCATCTGAGCTCTCTCCATTTCCGTGGGCTCGGTCGCCGGGAACGCGAATGCCGTATTCCTCGAGGCGGCGATAGAGCGTCTTCTTGCCGATGCCCAGCATCTGGGCCGCCTTCGATTTGTTCCCGCCGGCCAGCTCGAGGGTTCGCAGGATGTACGTTTTTTCGACGTCCCCGAGACGAACGCCCATCGGCATGGTGAGCAGGTCGGGGCCCCGGTTGGCCACGATCCCCTCCGGGAGCTGCTCGGCCGAGATCTCCGCGCCCGTCGAGCTCACCACGAGGCTCTCGATCACGTTGCGCAGCTCGCGCACGTTGCCCGGCCAGCGGTAGCTGCGCAGGCGGTGCAGAGCCGCGCGGCTGAGCCCCTCCACCTTCTTGCCGTGCTCCTTGCGAAACTGGGCCAGGAAGAACTGCAGCAGCAGCGGAATGTCCTCGAGCCGCTGCCGGAGCGGCGGCAGCTCGATGGTCACGACCTTGAGCCGGTAGTAGAGCTCCTCGCGGAAGGTCCCCTCGGCGACGGCGCGCTCCAGGTTCCGGTTGGTGGCGGTGATCAGGCGGACGTCCACCGGGATCTGCGTCTGGCCGCCGACCCGCTCGATCTCGCGCTCCTGGATCGCGCGCAGCAGCTTGAGCTGGGTGCCGATGGAGAGATCGCCGATCTCGTCGAGAAAGAGCGTGCCGCCGTGCGCCAGCTCGAAGCGTCCGCGCCGGGTGCGGATGGCCCCGGTGAAGGCCCCGCGCTCGTGTCCGAAGAGCTCGCTCTCGATCAGGCTCTCGGGCAGCGCCACGCAGTTGACCTTCACGAGCGGCCCGCTGGCTCGCCCGCTGAGCTGATGAATCGCCGAGGCCAGAAGCTCCTTGCCCGTCCCCGATTCGCCGAGGAGCAGCACGCTCGCGTTGGTCGGCGCCACCTGCTCGACGCGCTCCAGCACGGCGCGCATGGCGGGCGACTGGCCGATGATCCCCGTGACGGAGAAACGCTCCTCGAGCTCGTGCTTGAGCGCGCGGTTCTCCTTCACCAGGTTCTGGCGACCGTGAGCCCGCTGCACGAGCAGCTCGAGGCGGTCCAGGTTGATGGGCTTGGTCAGGTAGTCGAAGGCCCCGCGCCGCATCGCGTCCACCGCCATCTCGATGGTGCCGAAGGCGGTGACCAGGATGACGGCCGTGTCCGGGTAGTGCTGCTGGATGTGATTGAGCAGGTCGATGCCGCTCACGCGCCCCATCATCACGTCCGTGACCACCACGTCCACCGGCGAGAGCTTGAGCCGCGCGATGGCCTCCTCCCCGCTCCCGGCGGCGATCACCTCGAGCCCGGCGTCGCTGAGCGCGGCGGTGAGGCTGTCCAGGGTGCTGCGGTCGTCCTCGACGAGCAGCACCGTGGGCGCGTGGTGGGTCCAGCGCAGAGGCGCCCGTTCTGCGGGCGTGGGCGCCTCGGCACGATAGGCGGTGGCTTCATGGGATGTGACGAGCACGGCTTTCGCTCCACGGGGCTTAGGGCCAGGCACGGAATAACCAGCTCATTGTGGCGGCCGATCCATCGCGACCAGCGTCGTTGCTCGTCGGTTACTTACCGACGGGTAGGCGCCCTCCTCGCGCCTCGCTGGCCGCGCGCCTCGACCACCACAACTCGATCCGCCTATTCCGCGCCGGGCCCTTCGGTTGCGCCGCTGGTCTTCCCGTTGTGGCCTCGGCGGATCGATCCCTGCGGTGCGAAAGAGCAAGCCACATGCCAGCCGGCCGCGCGATGTGGGCGCTGGACGGTCGTCGTGATTCAGGGTGTTTGACTGCGGCGCGCCGTCGCGTCACGGGTCCGGATGACCCGCGGCGCATCCGGAGCGGCGGTGGGCAAGGTCAAAGGGAGCCGCCGCGTCGAGCGTGCGACGAGGCTCCGGGTCCTGCTGACCCGAAGCGCGCGACGAGGAGGGGACTACTCCTCCGGCTCGACCTGGATGCCGTACTCGTGCAGGCGCCGGTAGAGCGTCTTCTTGCCGATGCCGAGCACCTGGGCCGCCTTCGACTTGTTCCCCTGCAGCAGCTCGAGCGTCTTCAGGATATACGCCTTCTCGACGTCCTCGATCGGCAGCCCCATGGGCAGGGTCACGATCGGCGCCTGGCGTTCGGGGGCCAGCGACTCCGGCAGATCGTGCAGGCCGATCTCCTGCCCGCGCGAGGTGACGACCAGGCTCTCCACCACGTTGCGTAGCTCGCGCACGTTGCCGGGCCAGTTATAGGCCATGAGGTGCTTGCGCGCGGAGTCGGTGAAGCGCTCGACGGGCTTGCCGTGCTCCTTGGCGAAGCCGGAGAGGAAGTGATCGAGCAGGATGGGGATGTCGTCGGGGCGCGCGCGCAGCGGCGGAATCTCGATCGTCACCACGCGCAGCCGGTAGTAGAGCTCCTCGCGGAAGGCCTTCTCGGCCATCGCCTTCTCCAGGTCGCGGTTGGTGGCGGTGATGAGCCGCACGTCCACCGTGATCGTCCCCTGGCCGCCGAGGCGCTCGATCTCCCGCTCCTGGATCGCGCGCAGGAGCTTCATCTGAATCGCCACGCTCAGGTCGCCGATCTCGTCGAGAAAGAGCGTTCCGCCGTTGGCCAGCTCGAAGCGGCCGCGTCGCATCCGATCCGCACCCGTGAAGGCGCCGCGCTCGTGCCCGAAGAGCTCGCTCTCGATCAGGCTCTCCGGTAGCGCCACGCAGTTGACCTTCACGAGCGGCCCGTTCGCGCGCCGGCTGTGGTGGTGGATCGCCGTGGCCACGAGCTCCTTGCCCGTCCCCGACTCGCCGAGGATGAGCACGTTGGCGTTCGTCGGCGCGACCTGCTCGATCTGCTCGAAGACGCGGCGCATGCCGGCCGACTGGCCGATGATCCCCGAGACCGAGAAGCGCTTCTTCAGCTCGCTGCGCAGCTCGCGGTTCTCGCGCAGCAGGCTCTGGCGCCGGATCGCGCGCTGCACGAGGAGCTCGAGCCGGTCCAGGTTCACGGGCTTGGTCAGGTAGTCGTAGGCCCCGCGGCGCATGGCGTCCACGGCCGTCTCGATGGAGCCGAAGCCGGTAAGCAGGATCACCGCCGTGTCCGGGTGATCTTCCTGGACGTGCGTGAGCAGCTCCACGCCGCTCATCTTGCCCATCATCACGTCGGAGATCACGACGTCCACCGGAGCGAGCCGCAGGCGGGTGAGGGCCTCCTCCGCGCTCGCCGCCGACAGCACCTCGAAGCCGCTGTCCTTGAGCGCGGCGCTCAGACCGGTGCGGCTGCTCTCGTCATCTTCCACAAGTAGTACGACGGGCATCATTCCCTCGGCTCTATCGGCAGTAGCACTTCGAAGATCGCCCCCTGACCCGGCGGCGACGTCACGGAGAGCTGGCCCCCCATCTCGCGCACCAGGCGCTCGCAGATGGGCAGACCGAGCCCGGTACCCTTCTCCTTGGTGGTCACGAAGGGCCGAAAGATGCGCTCGAGGTCGGCCTCGGGGATCCCGGGGCCCGTATCGCGGATCGCGATGCGCACCATCTGCTGGTCCGTGGCGGTGCTGACGAAGGCCTCGCCACCGCCCGGCATGGCCTGCACGGCGTTGAGCAGGATGTTGAGCAGCACCTGCCGCAGGTGGTCCTGGTCGAGGACGAGCTCCGGCATGGTCTCCGCGAGCGTCGGGTGCATCGCGACGTGCCGTCGTCGCGCCTGCGGCTCGATGAACCGGATCGCCTCGAGCACCACGGCGTTCAGGTTCACCGGGCCGCGCGTCCGGGCCGAGGGGCGGCGCAGCGTGCGCAGGTAGTCCTCGAGCAGGCCGTTGATGCGCTCGATCTCGCCCTGCAGCGTAGTGAGCAGACTCATCGCGCGATCGAGCTCGGACGTTCCGCCGCGGCGGAGCAGCCGGTGGATCATCTGCACGTTGATCGACATAGCGTTGAGCGGCGTGCGGATCTCGTGGGCGGCGATGGCCGCCATCTCCCCCGCCACGGCCACGCGCTCGAGCTCGGTGAACTGCGCCTGCATCGTGCGGTAGCGCTCCTCGGTCTCCCGGAGGACCTCCTCGGCGCGCTGTTGCTCGCTCACGTCCCACATGATGCCGGTGAACATCCGGTGCCCCTGCACGTGGACCTCTCCCACGGCCAGGTCCACGGGAAAGATCGTGCCGTCACGCCGCCGGCCTTCCACGTGTCGTCCCTTGCCGATCACGCGCGCTTCCCCCGAGGTGAGGTACCGTTGCAGGTAGATGTCGTGGTGTGCGCGATCCGGGTCGTGCATGAGGAGCGAGACGTTCTGGCCCAGCACCTCCGCCTCGGCGTAGCCGAACATGCGCTCGGCCGCGAGATTGAACGAATGAAGGCGTCCGTGCTCGTCGATGGTGCAGATCGCGCACGCGGCCGTGTCGAGCACCGCCTGCAGGCGGGCCGTGCTCTCGCTGAGCGCCTCGCGGGTGCGGCGACACTCCTCCTGTGCGGCGCGCAGCGTCGCGACCTCGGCGCGCAGGGCCGCGAGCTCGGCCGCGGCGGTGGCGTGTTCGTCCCTCGCGTGGCTCATAGGGTCAACCTGACCCCGGTTTGTAGCACATCCTGGCACGCGTGTTGCGGGGTTTGCGGGCCCTTGGGCTGACGGGGGCCGTAGGGGCGTGCGGGCTTGGGGCAGGGGTCGAGCGGGCTTAGGGCCCTACGCGGCGCCGCCTTCGGAGCGGTCGAGATCGCGGCGCCGTTCGAGGTGGCGCTGCAGCTCGCGGCGGGCCGCTTCGAACGCGCCTCGCACCGCGACGGTGAGCTCCTCGTGGCTGTGGTCGGCGTCCGGCGCGCGTGCCGCGACGAGCTGGTCCCCCGGGACGGTGAGCTGCACTTTCACCTGGAAGAGCCGGCCGTGGCGATGGTGGCGATGCGGTTGATCGACCACCACGCGGCAGTCGGTGATGCGGTCGTAGAGTCGCATGAGCTTGCCGGCCTCCTCGTGGATCAGCTCTTCGACGTGGGGGGTGGCCTGGATGCCTCGAAAGGTGATCTGGACGGGACTGGTCATGAGGACTTCTCCTCCGGTTGAGCGAAACCGTGCACGGTGAGCACGGGACAGGGTGCTCTTCGAACGACGTTCTGGGCCACGCTGCCGAGCAACAGGCGCGAGAGGCCGTGCCGCCCGTGGGTGCCCATGACGATCAGATCGCTGCTCGCGCGTCGCGCGACCTCCACGATGCGCGTGGCGGGGTGACCGACCTCCACCATTACCTGTACGCGGCCGCGGAGCTCCGCGCCGAGCTCGGCCACGAGCTCCGTCATCTGCCGGTCGGCGTGCGCGGTGGCGAACTCGGCCAGCGTCTGGGGAGGGCCCTCGGGCGGTGCGAGCACCACCTCGGGCACCAGCAGGTGCGGAGGCTCCCAGACGTGGAGCAGCACGATGCCGGCCTCGAAGCGACGTGCGAGGAAGGCCGCGTAGGTCACGGCGGCCGACGAGGCGTCCGAGAAGTCGACGGGCACTAGGATGCGGTGAAGGGCGGGCATGTGCCGATGCGGTGCACCTCGATGGTGGGGGGTGAAGCAAGGGCCATTCCAGCGGGCGGCACCCGGAAGCTGAACACAACCGTGCGGCAGAGGGGCCAGGACCGGCCTGCGAACTTCCCTCGGAGCCACGCCGACTCGGCAGGGCCTGCGTCGCGAGAAGGTGACGACACGATCTGACCCTGTGCTCCCACCGCTCACGGGAGGGCTCGGGCCACTCTGACCCGAGGAGCCGGGCGCCGACGCAGTCTCCGGAGCGTCGAGGGTGCACGCGGCCCGTCGGTGTGACGCCGGCGGCCGGTTCTGGCCTGCACCGTGCATCCGCATCGCGGCCGAACGACGTGAGGAGGGAGCCATGTGGAGACGCCAAATAGAGGAGCGTAGTCCCCTAGCCGTACTCGAGCAGATGCGCCAGCAAATGGATCGCATCTTCGAGGGCCTCGCCTGGGGTGAGCCGTGGGCGGGGATGTCCCGCCTGATGCCGGGCCTCGAGGGGAGCTGGCCTCGGGCGAACGTCTACGACACGGGGACGCAGCTCGCCGTCTGGGCCGAGGTTCCCGGCCTGGCCGAAAAAGAGCTGAAGTTGACCCTCAACCAGCAGGGGCTCACGATCTCGGGCTCGCGCAAGACCGAGGTTCCAAAGGGCTACTCGGTGCATCGGCAGGAGCGACCGGAGCTCACCTTCTCGAGGAGCTTCGCGCTGCCGTGCCCCGTGAACCCCGAGCAGGTGTCCGCGGTGATCAAGGACGGCATGCTGACGGTGACCCTCACGAAGGCCCCCGAGGCGCAGCCCCGTCAGATCCCGGTCAAGGTCCAGTAACCCCTTCGGCGCGAGAGGAGATGACGATGGAAAAAGGGATGATCAAGCAGGGGAACGTGACGCCGGAGCGCATGGAAGACCGCCTCACCCAGCCCCCGCGTGTGGACATTTTCGAGAACAACAACGAGTTCCTGTTCCTCATCGACATGCCCGGCGTCGAGCAGACCCGCGTGCGTGTCCAGCTGGACAAGGAAGAGCTGACGATTCACGGGGACCGCAGCGTTGCGCCGGTCGGGCGCTGCCTGGACCGCGAGCTCGGCGGGTATGACTACCAGCGGACCTTTCTCATTCCGCCCGGCACCGACGGAAACCGCATCAGCGCCAAGCTGGTGAACGGCGTGCTGTCCTTGACGCTGCCCAAGACCGAGGCGGTGCGGACCCGGCAGATCGACGTGAAGGCCGGCTGACGATCGCGCCCGCCGCGCGTGCGCCCCAGGGCGCGGGGGAATGCTTCTTGCTTCGGTTTTCTCTCGGGCCTCCGACGGAGGAAAGGCCATGAGAAGAGAACCGTTCACCGATGCCAGCGCTTCGTCCTTGCGGGTCATGGCTCGCCGCATCTTTTGCGGGGATGGCCACCAGGAGACGAGCTACAGCGTCTTTTGTCCCAGAAGGCAGGGGATCATCGCCGTGGAGGATTGTGCCGAGTGCTCGGCCTTTCTCGGGCGGCTGCACCTGACGGCGGCCGAAGGGGGCGAGCTTTTGGTCTGCGCGGGTGCGCCCGAGGTGGAGGGCGAGGAGGTGCTGCACCGCCCCCGGCGAAAGGAGCACGCCGGCGCGGGCGACAAGACGCCCATCTCGCAGATCATGTCGCGCGACGTGTTGTGCGTGCGAAAGGATCTGAGCGTGGAGGCGCTCACGGCGCTGTTTCTGGAGCGCAGCATCAGCGGCGCTCCCGTGGTGGACGAGCGGGGTCGCCCGATCGGCGTGGTGTCGAAGACCGACATCCTGCGCGAGCAGTTCGTGGCGGGCGAGACGGCGGTCGAGCGCACGGGTGGTCCCGTGCGGGTGCGGCGCGAGGGGGGCGTCGTGCAGAACCTCGGTAGCGGCTATCACGAGGAGCAGCTCGCGGGGGCCACGGTGTCCGACGTGATGACCCCCTCGGTCTACGCGCTCCACGCGCGGACCTCGGTGGCCCAGGCCTCCGCCCTCATGGCCTTCGAGGGCATCCACCGCATCGCGGTCATCGACGAGGGCGGCGTGGTCGTGGGGCTGCTCAGCACGCTGGACGTGCTCCGATGGCTGGCGGAGCAGGAGGGGTATCTGCTGCCGCCGCGTCACCTCGCCGCCGTGTAAGGGCTTGCGATCCATCCCGGCAGGCGGTGTCGCTCCTGCGCTCCGGTGCTCACAGCGCGAAAAGGCTGCTCCGCTCCGGT